>NZ_LWGJ01000136.1:0-19664 GCF_001635845.1 Oleiphilus sp. HI0132
GCCTTAGCTGTTTGGTAAAGCAATTCATCCATGCGTTGATAAAATACACCTGAATCGACAATACGATCATAGCTATCGAGCACCACCTGACTTTGAGTAACTTTATCAATCGTAAGTTTCTTGCTATCGAGTTTGTACTTTTCCCTTAAGTTATTAATACGATTCAAAGCATCAATTTTTACATTAGGCGAGTTAGCGTTTTCAAATAATTTTATGTAGCGCTTTAAGATGTAATTAATTGAGACCTTGGGTAAAGGTTTATCTTGGTAGACGATAAAGCTCGGTTTGATATCACCAATGGTTTCGAGATCACTTTTCAACTCAAAAATAAATGGGTCATCACTAGCAGCATAAGAAGTGTTTGAAAACATACCTACAGCTAAAAGAAGTACCCAAGAATAAAGCCTAGGAACGTTGTTTCTAGTCGATTTAATAAAATACATCATCGAGAATAGCGCCCGTCTTTACTTTTCTTTCGCTTAGTCGATTTATTTTCAGCGATACCCTGGAAAATATGCACCAAGCCTTGCTCAGCTCTCTCATAATTGGACATCATCACCTTTCTTAGCTCAGAAAGATGCTGCCGGCAGACATTAGTAATCTCGCTATCCAACTTATCTAGCAAAGCCTCTATCTTCACTTTTTTCGCTGCGAGTCGCTGCCCTAGAGCTGCGCTTTCAGATAACTGGCTTGAAAGTAGTTTAGGACCATTATTTACTTTGCTTTGAAGCTTACCAAGCCTACTTGCCAAAGTATCTACACCGTTTTTCATTGCCTCAATCTGCAAGCTCTTACTAAGCTTTGGCGTCATCAAGTTACTTGAGGAAAGTTTGCCAACTTTTTTATCATAAGCATTAATTCGGTTAGCAATTTCAACAGAATTAAAACGCTTTATTTGTTTACTGAAATTACTCTTTTTAGAGTTCAAGGCCTGAGAAAATACGGATAATTGAGTCTGCCAATACTCGATATTTACCACTAGGTTGTGCATCTCGGTGTATAGCTTAATATCGTCATGAATATCCCTATCCTGAGCGAAATAACGGTAATAAGCAGCGCGTGTAGTATTCTTAACAACACCTTTTGACAAAAACCACTCCAGCCCCTTAATTTCGCTACCATCAATCAACACTGCATGCGCACCATGTTTTTCAAGCGCCGTATCTAGCTTGTTAATCGTTCTCAATTCGTTTTCAAAGCCGGAACTGGCTTCTTTATAGGCTTCAAGAGCCTGACTTATATAGCCGGAGCGTTCGTATGCGTAAGGAATGGCCAATGCTGCTTCAGCAACACTTTGATTTGTAAGAGGGTAAGTCTTGGTACTAAACCAGGATTGAGTGGCAGCACGAAAATCACCAAGCTCCAGATGTGCCAAGCCATTCAGGTATAAGCCTGCAGCCGTACTGTCAGAGTCAAGGCGAACCTTTTTGAAAAACTCTAAAGCAAGGTCTGGCTTTCCCCCCTCCAAATAGAGTGAGCCGGACGCAAGATTAATTCGGTCAGCCAAAGCCAACTCTTCTTCGCTTTTACCTTTATTCAGTGAACTCGCTATCCAAAGCGTGCCGAGCGCTTTAGTTTTGTCATGGCTCGCTTCAGCATAAGCTATAGCAAGATTGTAATAAGCATAAGCAGCCCAGACTCCTCCGACCAAATCCCTTAGTGCTTTCGCTGCTCTCTGTGGGCTACCGAGCTCTATAAAGCAGTTTGCTCTATAAAAAGTCCAACGCTGTTTATCATCTAGTGACAGCTTATTCTTTAGTCCCTTGAATGACTTAAGCGCATTAATACAATCGTTATCGTTATAGTAGACTTCACCAAGCGTAAATCGCTCAGAATCACTAAGTTTGTTTTTTTGCTTGCCATTGATATCTAACAGCTTACGCGCTTTGTTAGACATGCTATAACCATGTAAGGCTGCGTTATAGTCGGCAGGATATTTTGAAATATAAGGCTCGTTCATCATCGCCAGTGCATTGAAGACGTCACCGCTATTTAGCTTGAATTTGACCATGCCCTCGTAGAGTTCTTCTGGAATGCCTTTGCTTTGGCTGGCGGCAAGTACAACTGTTGGAACAGATAGCAGAATAGAAAGAGTCAGGCACGCAAGAGCAAAGCTAAAAAGTTTGGTACATTGCAAGGCAACATAACGAGATGAGAACTGAAGAATACTACCTGACATAGAAAGCATGATGACAGCTACCATTGCTTAACTTTGAACAAGGGCTCTCGCTTACCAGCACTTTCAATAACTTCCATCTGTATGTATTTAGCCTTATTTTCCTTAGTGAATTTCAAGGCTTTCTTACGACGAAAATAGCTATTATCTGCACCCTGTCCGTTAAACTGGGCTGTTAATTTGTGCTGTCCATCAGCCAAACTTCCAAGATAGATTTTTTGAACCCCGCCCTTCTTTAAGGCTGCCAACTCAGACTTGTTGTACAAATGCGTAGCGACTAATTTGTCATCTAACAGAACTTCAATTGAATCAAGCGTAAAAGTAGTTTTGGCATCAAGGGATAGAAAAACAGCCAACTGGGTTTCAGTTGGATATAGTAACTGTTCTTCAAAATTATAAAGTTCTCTATTTAGCTCAATTAAGTCTGACTTGATCTGTTCGGCCTCTTTGGCAAGCTTAACCAACTCGGGAGACTTTTTCTTTACAGGAGATTTCTGAGACTGGCTTGCAGGAAGGCTATTGTTAGCGGGCTGAGCAACAGGGGGCGCTGCATTCAACTGCATACACGATATAGAGATTAGAACAACGAAAACAAGAAACCGCTGGATACCCATAACAAACTTCAAAATTTTATAAGTGATTGTTATTCTGATAATAGCAAGTCTTAAAGAAAAAAATCTGTGCTATGTCACTAAATAAGTAAGTAATTGTAATCGTGAAAGAAATATTGATTAAAGATTATCCAAACACCCCAACTTAGCGACTGAGATAGCGCATTGCGTCTTCGAGCCCTTCAACCGTCATTGGGTACATATTGTCCTCTAAGAGCTGCTTGGTTATCCCCAAAGAGCCGCCCTCCCCCCAGTATGACTCTGGCAGAGGGTTAACCCAAGCCACTTTATCAAAATGATCGGTCACACGCTGCATCCATACAGCGCCAGCTTCTTCATTCCAATGCTCGATACTGCCACCTGGCTGAGTTATCTCGTAAGGTGCCATTGATGCGTCACCAACAAAGAGTACTTTGTAGTCAGAAGAATATTTGTGAATCACATCGTAGATCGGCATGCTTTCGTTTGAACGACGAATATTGTTCTTCCATACACTTTCGTAAATAAAGTTATGAAAGTAGAAATACTCCATATGCTTGAATTCAACACGCGCCGCAGAAAACAACTCTTCGCAAACTTTTACATGAGGGTCCATTGAACCACCAATATCAAAGAAGATCAGCACCTTCACAGTATTGTGGCGCTCAGGCACAAGCTTAAGGTCAAGGTAACCGGCATTACGCGCGGTAGACCTTATTGTATCATCCAAGTCCAACTCATCAGCTGCCCCCTGACGAGCGAACTTACGCAAACGACGCAGCGCAAGTTTGATATTTCGAATCCCAAGCGTTACATCGCCATCAAGGTCTTTGTAGCCACGCTTCTCCCAAACTTTAACAGCACGACCATTTCGACCGTTTTTCTGTCCAATTCGAAAACCTTCAGGGTTATAGCCATTCGCACCAAAAGGTGATGTACCACCGGTACCAATCATCCGGTTCCCGCCTTGGTGCTTTTTCTTTTGCTGCTCGATCCGCTCTTTAAACGCTTCCATTAGCTCTTCGAGGCCGCCCATGGCTTCGATTTTATCCTTTTCTTCCTGAGTTAAGTTCTTCTCAAACTCTGCCTTGAGCCAATCTTCTGGAATCATTTCTTCGAAGAGATCATCAAGCGCTTCGATTCCCTCAAAATATTTGCCATAGGCGCGATCAAATTTGTCGAAGTTTTTCTCATCTTTTACAAGGCACAAGCGGCTTAAATAGTAAAACTCATCGATATCAGCAAAGACTATATTTTTCTCAAGCGCCTCCATTAAGTCTAAGAACTCCTTAAGCGTTGCTGGAACCTTAGAACGGCGCACTTCCTGAAAAAACTCTATTAACATCGAGATACCTCTTTTCTACTAATACAAACCGATTGCGAGTAAAAAATACTTTTAGGCTAACCCTTGCGCCTTGCCATAAATGCCAAGCGCTGCAGCAAGTGGACATCCTGTTCATTCTTAATCAATGCACCATACAAGGGTGGTATTGCTTTAGAGGGGTCTCGCTCTTGTAGAATTTGTTCGGATACTTCGTCAGCCATCAATAGTTTAAGCCAATCGATCAATTCGCTTGTTGAAGGCTTTTTCTTCAAGCCAGGAACTTTACGCACATCAAAAAACACATCGAGCGCCTCTTTAACCAAGCTCTGCTTCAAGCCGGGGTAGTGAACCTCCACAATTTTCTCCATTGTTTCGTGGTCTGGGAAGTTGATGTAATGGAAAAAGCAGCGTCTTAGGAATGCGTCCGGTAGTTCTTTTTCGTTGTTACTGGTAATCAATACAATTGGTCGATTTTTCGCCACAACACGTTCTTGTGTCTCGTAAACAAAAAATTCCATTTTATCGATTTCAAGAAGCAAATCGTTTGGAAACTCGATATCGGCTTTATCAATTTCATCAATCAATAGCACAACACGCTCTTCTGCTTCGAAGGCTTCCCACAACTTCCCTTTCACTATGTAGTTAGATATATCGTGAACACGGTCATTTCCTAACTGGGAATCTCTTAGACGTGACACAGCATCATATTCGTACAAGCCCTGCTGAGCCTTTGTTGTCGACTTGATGTGCCACTGAATTAAACGCGTGCCAAGTGATTCTGCTAACTGCTCAGCCAGCATAGTTTTACCAGTACCTGGCTCACCCTTAATAAGAAGAGGCTTTTCTAATTGAATCGCAGCATTTACAGCCATCTGTAAATCACCGGTCGCTACATAATCGCTAGTACCCTTAAAACTCATACTAATACCTTTTGATATAGACTCTTTGCCTCAAGCAGCCAAGACAAACTAAAACCAACAAATAGACAGACTGAAACTAAAGCCTGAATAGGAAAAACGTGAATTCTATTCTAGTTTTAAGTGCAACGGAAATCCTGGCAATAGATTATTTCAACAACAGTGTGTTCCAGAAACCATCCATATTGAGTTTTAAGCGCTATAATAAGGTACTAAAGCATGTGGAATTTGTGCAATTAATAACCTTAAATCATCAGTGAGCTCTTCCAATTGAAACAAGTTTTTTTCTTGATAGTGACGTTTATTTGCTTCTTCACCACTACCACAAACGCCCAACAAAGCCCTAGCGAAGTCGGCAATAAACAGACCCACCTTTCCTGCGCCATAATTACCAGCGAACATCTAACAATTTTACAATTATTCCAACGAGGACTACCTCAACAAGTCGCAATTGATTCACTACCAGATATAAGCAGAAAAGCCCGTAAGCGCGTCGAGTATGTGTATCAACTGGCCAAAGATATTGGTACGTTAAACGCCTATTCCGATATCAACACAAATTTTGCCCGCTGTTCAACTCTTGTATACAAGAACAAAGGTCTACCCGCCATAGATTTGGCCGAGCACGCATACTATTTTTGCTCTGGTGAAAACAAACTTCGATTCGAGATTATCCTGCTCATCGACCAGGGACTTTCGCAAGAAAAATTAGAAGCTCAGATTCCTACTACGCATCATAAAGTATTAAAACAGTACCAAAATCTAATAAAACGTAAGGGCACTCTTGCAGCATTTGACCTCACTGCAAACAATCTCAAAGCTTGCTTACAACAAATTGAATAGTTTTTTATTTAAAGTGTTGACTTGGTCGAGCCTCTTCTCTAGTATACGCGCCACTTCGACGGAGAAGCAGTTGCGTCCCCTTCGTCTAGAGGCCTAGGACACCGCCCTTTCACGGCGGTAACAGGGGTTCGACTCCCCTAGGGGACGCCATTTTCCTTCTTAACTTCTCCAATACCTCTCGAATACTTCCAAGAACTTAGTCTCCCCCTAGATATAGATACCAACCCAATCTTTTTACGTTTTTTTGCACCATTTTCCACCTGTTTTTACCCGCGTCAACTAAACTGCTTATAGACAAACTACGCGCCCAACTTATCCGAACAAGTTTTGGTGCGATTTAGGGATTTTCTATTGAGACAAAGTATGACCGATAAAAACGACGTATTACTTGCCAGACAACCAATTTACGACCGTTCAAAAACAGTCACTGGTTACGAGCTACTCTTTCGCAGTGAATGCGACACCCCCATTAGTAGCTTTGATGGCAACCTAGCAACGTCACGGGTTTTACTTAATTTATTTACAGAAAGCGATATATCAAGCATTACGAATAACCTGCCTGCCTATGTCAATTTTACTGCTGAACTCCTGCATAACCCACCACTATTCAACCCTGATACGGCGGTAATAGAAGTACTGGAAAATATCGAAATTACAGACAAGGTTGTTTCCAGCCTAAAAAAGCTTAAACAACGCGGTTTCACGCTAGCACTTGATGACTTTATTATGGATGAACGTTATCAACGCATATTGCCACTGGTAGACATTATTAAACTAGAACTACCTGAAATGGACGATGATGAATTACAGGCAACTATTAAAAACCTTAAGCAGCATGACGTAACTCTTCTGGCGGAAAAGATCGAAACACCTGAGCAATTTAAGCGCTGCCACGAACTTGGCTGCGACCTCTTCCAAGGCTATTTTTTATCCAAGCCCGAGATAATTAAAGGTAAGAAAATCGCTGCAGGAAAAATGACAATAATTAACCTAATTTCTGAAATTCAAGCACCCGAGATTGATATGGATGGCTTAACCTCCATCATTTCCCGAGACCCGGCACTAAGCTTCAAGCTACTCAAGCTTATTAACTCCGCCGCCTTTAAACGAAGCAACACCATAGACTCTATTCACAAGGCTGTCACCTTACTGGGCATAGATAAAATTAAGAGCTGGGCCAGCTTGCTGGCATTAAGCAAGTTGGACGACAAGCCCGAAGCGCTGCACTATATGGCGCTGGTACGTGCACTAATGTGTGAAAGGCTATCGGAATATATTGAACCAAGCCTAAAAGACCAGTTTTACACCGTCGGCCTGCTTTCTTGCCTTGATGCATTTTTTGATCAATCACTAAGCGATATCGTCTCTCATATTTCATTAGCACCGGGAATAAATGATGCGCTCACTCTATTAAAAGGTAATGCCGGACTTGCCCTATCCACCACAATTGCCTTTGAACAGTCTGAATGGCAAAAGTTAGACTGGACAGCATTAGCCAAATTCGAGTTAAATGCTAAACAAATCAATGAGATCTATTTCGAATCATCTCGAAGGGCCTTGGAAATTTCTGCAGAGAATTAGTACTCAGGCCACCCCAATAAACTTAGGAAACGTTTATTTAGCATGGCTAACTCCCTTATTCTTGTTATCAATTGTGGCAGTTCATCTTTAAAGTTTGCACTCTACTCAACCCACCCTGAAACAAGCCTTCTCGCAGAAGGCTTGGCAGAGTCGCTTAATCAGACAGAAGGCAAACTTACTGTTAAGCACTCAGGTGAGAAAGAAACCCTCTTATTAAACCTATCTTCGGAACTTGGCAACAGCCATGCGCTTGCCCTACAAGCAGCAATAGAGAAACTTGCTCGGCACTTTCCAATCAAAGAAGAACTCAAGGCCATCGGACATAGAGTTGTTCACGGCGGTAATATCTTTAGCGAATCTGTTGTGATTAGCGAACAAGTACTTGAGCAGATCAAAGCCTGCATCCCCCTTGCTCCATTGCATAATCCAGCCAATATAGTGGGTATCGAGAGCTTACAAGTGCTGCACCCTAATCTCCCACAAGTTGCAGTATTTGATACGGCATTCCATCAAACAATGCCAGCCAAAGCTTATACTTACGCACTACCCTACAAGCTTTATTCTGAACATAATGTTCGCCGCTATGGTTTTCACGGTACCAGTCACCGCTATATTGCTAAGCGTGCATCTGAAACGATAAATAAGTCATTGCCAGAGCTAAACATTATTACCGCTCACCTGGGTAACGGCGCAAGTGTTGCGGCAATAAAAAACGGTAAAAGCGCTGATACAAGTATGGGCATGACCCCACTTGAAGGGCTTGTAATGGGCACCCGATCTGGCGACATCGACCCAGGTATTTTTGACTTTCTAATCAGTCAGAATTACTCACCCGAGGAGATATCCGAACTCCTAAACAAGCAAAGCGGTTTACTCGGTATATCTGAGCTGAGCAACGATATGCGCACAATTTGTGAGAAGGCAGATGAAGGTCATACCCAATGCAAACTTGCTTTGGAGGTATTTTGCTTTAGAGCGGCCAAACACCTGGCCGGCATGATGACCTCACTAGAACAAATAGATGCACTGGTGTTCACCGGTGGAATTGGCGAGAACTCAGCTGTCGTTAGGCAAAATATTGTCAAACACTTGTCAATTTTCGGCTTTACTATTAACCATGCAGCAAACAATCAGCCTTCTTCACGTAACGAATGCTACAACGGGCTTTCTATTCATGAAGACCAATCTATCCCGGTACTCGTCATCCCAACTGACGAAGAAGCTATGATTGTAGAAGACACTCTATCGCTAATATAACAAATGCTATGCGGCCACTTCTACCAGCTATTGCAACGAACCATTATGCTCTCAAACCCTTAGAATATTTGAGAACAGATTTAAGGAAAGTCTAATATGTCTAAGTCATTTTTTATTGCACCAACCGCTAAAAATGCCGGCTTAACATCCGTCAGCCTTGGCCTACTCAGAGCGCTTGACCAGATAGGTGTAAGAGTTGGTTTTTTTAAGCCGATTACACAAATTACCCAAAGTCACCCCGATCACTCTGTCCACTTTGCTAATGCAATCAATCATATAGACAGCCCAAAGCCTATTCCACTGAAGACAGCACAAGATTACCTTACACGCGGCGACAAAGACCTTCTTATGGAAGAAGTAATCGAAAACTTCCATAAGATAAAAAAGCTGTACGACGTAATAATCATTGAAGGAATTGTTCCAACAACAGACGAAGCTCATACCAGCGTGCTCAATAAGGAAATGGCAAACAGTCTCGACGCAGAAATCATTCTGCTTGTGCCAATGACCTCCTTGCCAAGCAATTGTTCAGTTGATACCTTCGATGACCACCTAAAAACATCCTTGAGCCTATTCTCCTCAATTAAAGCCGGTGTCATTGGCTGTATTTTGAATAAAGTAGGCTGCGCACAAAACGCCAAACAACTGCACGATGATGCGATTTCGCTCACCGAAGCAACAGAGGTCGAAAACTGCCAACAACTACTCAGCACCAGCACCTTAATAGAAGCATCCACAGTGCTTAGTGAAAGTTTTCATTCTATAGGCCAGATACCGCTTGTACCGGCTTTACAGGCGCCGCGAGTCTTTGATATCGCAAATGAGCTACAAATGAAGGTTGTACCCGGAACGGGTAACGAGGAGATTTTGCGTACCCGAAGGGTTACGAGGATCGCCATTTGCGCGCGCAGTGTTAGCAATCTCATCAGTGCCCTAACCCCAGGCTGCCTGCTGGTAACCCCTGGCGATAGGAGTGACGTGCTACTTGCTGCTGGAATGGCGGTACAAAATGGCCTTCCTCTAGCGGGCATCGTGTTAACGGGCAACTACCAACCCGACGAAAGTATTCTCGACTTCTGCCGCCCGGCACTTCAAAACGGCTTACCACTGCTTAGTACGCATCATGACACCTTTGAAACCGCCGTCGCATTATCCAAGCTTGAAAACAAAGTTCCGCTAGATGATTTAAATAGAATGGATGAGGTAATGACGACAGTTGCCGACCATCTGGATATAGACTGGCTCAAGCTACACTGCGAT
Source organism: Oleiphilus sp. HI0132 (assembly GCF_001635845.1). NCBI lineage: Bacteria > Pseudomonadati > Pseudomonadota > Gammaproteobacteria > Oceanospirillales > Oleiphilaceae > Oleiphilus > Oleiphilus sp. HI0132. The sequence continues at coordinate 9,949 of NZ_LWGJ01000136.1, forward strand.
AAAGAACGCGCAACACGCCTTTCTCCGCCGGCATTTCGCTATCAATTATCTGAAAATGCGCGCAGTGCAGCTAAGACGATCGTATTACCTGAAGGCAATGAACCAAGAACGATATGTGCCGCTATTGCTTGCCATGAGCGAGAACTAGCTCAGTGCATACTAATCGGGAAGCCCGATGAAATTAAGGCGGTCGCAAGTGCTCAGGGTGTTACGCTTTCGAGTGATATTCAGATCGTCGACCCTGACGAAGCACGTGAACGCTATGTCATCCCAATGACAGAGATCAGAAAGCATAAAGGCGTGAGTCACCAAATGGCGCGAGCAATGCTAGAAGACAATGTCGTACTCGCAACGATGATGGTGGCGCTAGATGAAGTTGACGGGCTTGTATCAGGAGCTGTTCACACAACAGCCAACACTGTGCGCCCCGCGCTTCAGTTGATTAAAACAAACGATTGCGCCAAGGTAGTGTCTTCAGTTTTCTTCATGTGCCTCCCCGACCAAGTACTTGTATATGGTGACTGCGCCATCAACCCAGACCCGAATGCCGAACAGCTGGCCGATATTGCGATACAAAGTGCCGACTCAGCCAAAGCATTTGGCATTGACCCCAAAGTCGCCATGATTTCCTATAGCACAGGTGTAAGCGGCACCGGCGCAGACGTCGACAAAGTTCGTGAAGCTACTGAGATCGCTAAGAACTTAAGGCCAGACCTCGTAATTGACGGCCCCCTCCAATACGATGCGGCGGCGATTGAAAGTGTCGCCAAGAAAAAGGCACCGAACAGCCCGGTGGCCGGTCAAGCAACCGTTTTTATCTTCCCAGATCTAAATACTGGTAACACCACCTACAAAGCTGTACAACGTAGCGCCAATGTAATCAGTATCGGCCCAATGCTACAAGGTTTGCGCAAACCTGTTAACGACTTATCTCGTGGCGCATTAATAGAAGATATCGTCTTTACCATTGCACTAACGGCCGTACAGGCATGTCAGTCTGAACAAAAAGGCGATTAAAAAGCAAACCGAATTTAAGGCGCTATATCTTAGCGCCTTCATTTAGTTCGCCTCTAGTATTAGCAAAACCTACACATTCCGCTTACAGATCTAGGACTGAGATGCCTATAACAAAACACTATATCTAGTGCTAACATAAAAAGATAAGTAAGCACTAATTCTGCAAAGCCCATAAATACAAGCACCTTCCTTTTCCTCATATTTTATCGCCCCAAAGTATTGACAAACCAGTCTCGACCACCTTGATATTTACACAATAAAAAAATCGGAAAAGAAACTTCACACACCACAATATAGTGTTATACTTCCCGCATACACAACAACATGTAGTGGATACTAAAACAAAACGCCCCCTATATATTGATGTAATAAGGACAGTATTAGCCCCCAATGGACCAGCCTTTTTCGGGTTTTTACATACTGAACAAGCTTTGATGTCAGCGGCTTATGCCACTAAAGCTAGAAACAGTGTGCGGTAAAGTGATGTACCAAACTAACACTATATATAGAAGCGCTAATCAGCATTAACTCAGCCGTTTTAGCCTACTATTAATAACAACTGAAAAAATGATATTCCAGATAGAGGTCATACATGAACGCCAAAGTTGAACCACTTGTCTCTCCATTACCAATGCAAGACGCTTCTCAAGATATCTGGCACACTAAGTACCAGCTAAAAACTAAAACTGGTCAGGCCGTCGATCAAAACATTGACGCTACCTATGAGCGTGTTGCCAAAGCGCTTTCATCTGTAGAAGAAGAGGGCAAAAGAGAAACCGTCTACAACGACTTCAAGTGGGCACTAGAAAACGGCGTTATTCCAGCCGGCCGAATCATGTCTAATGCCGGCGCAGGCGAGCATAAGCCGGCAACATCAACCATTAACTGTACTGTCTCGGGTACTGTGTTCGATTCAATGGATGATATCTTGCTCAAAAACCATGAAGCAGGCCTAACTCTTAAAGCTGGTTGCGGTATTGGTTATGAGTTTTCAACGCTACGCCCTAAAGGTGCTTACGTTGCTGGTGCAGGTGCAACCACTTCAGGCCCTCTATCTTTCATGGATATCTTTGACAAGATGTGCTTCACCGTTTCATCTGCTGGTGGGCGTCGTGGTGCGCAAATGGCGACCTTTGATGTACACCACCCTGACGTTCTGGACTTCGTACGTGCAAAACGTGAAGACGGCCGACTACGTCAGTTCAATCTTTCATTACTAATTACCGAAGACTTCATTAAAGCGGTTCAGAATGACGCTGACTGGCAGCTATCCTTCCCTGTTACTGCTGAAGAAGTTGAAGAAGACAATCTTGACCTAAGTGATGAGAGCCAATTCGTATTTCGTAGCTTCCCAGTTAAAACAAGCTATATTACTAATGATGAAGGTCAGGTAGCGTGTCGCATTTATAACACTGTAAAAGCGAAGTACATCTGGGACAGCATCATGACGTCTACCTATGACTTCGCTGAGCCAGGCTTTATCCTTATCGATAAAGTTAACGAGATGAACAACAACTGGTATTGTGAAAACATTCGCGCAACCAACCCATGCGGCGAGCAACCTCTACCACCTTATGGCAGCTGCTTGCTAGGCTCGGTGAACCTGACCAAATTTGTTGAGCGTCCATTTACTGACAAAGCCTTTTTTAACTTCGAAAAGTATAAAAAAGCTGTGGGCATCTTTACGCGCATGCTTGATAACGTTGTCGAGATCAACGGCCTTCCGCTAATTGGCCAGCGTAACGAAATTAACTTCAAGCGCCGTCACGGTATGGGAATTCTGGGTCTTGGCTCTACCTGCACCATGCTTAAGATGGCTTATGGCTCACCTGAGTCAATCGAGTTTACTGAAAAGGTAAACCGTGAGATGTCTATTGAAGGCTGGAAACAAGGCCTAGCGCTTTCAGAAGAAAAAGGCCCTGCGCCAATCATGGAAGAGACCTTCATCGTTGATGAGGAGATGCTTCTTAAACGCCCTGAAATGAGAGCTGAAGGCTACCAGGTTGGCGATGAAGTAAAAGGTAAAGTACTTCACGCAAAATACAGCCGTTACATGCAGAAAGTTGGTGAGCATGAGCCGGAACTAATCGAAAAATTAGCCGAACAAGGTGCTCGTTTTACTCACCACACTTCTATCGCACCAACGGGTACCATTTCGCTTTCACTTGCCAATAACGCAAGTAATGGTATTGAGCCTAGTTTTGCTCATCACTATTCACGAAACATTATTCGTGAAGGCAAGAAGACGAAAGAAAAAGTAGACGTATTCTCATACGAGCTTCTCGCTTACCGTCATTTCGTCAATGCTGATGCAATGCCGTTTTCTACTGACCCGAAGACACAATTACCTGATTACTTTATCTCGGCAGATGACGTAACGCCTAAGCAACATGTAGACATTCAGGCGGCAGCTCAACAGTGGGTTGACTCGTCAATCTCGAAGACTGCAAATATTCCTACAGAGTTCCCATATGAGGAATTCAAGGATATCTACATGTACGCGTACGAGAAAGGCTTGAAGGGATGCACAACTTTCCGCTTTAACCCTGAAGCATTCCAGGGCGTATTGGTGAAAGAGTCTGATCTTGAGAACACCATCTACGAATTTACGCTAGAAGATGGTACAAAAGTAAAAGCGAAAGGTAACGAAGAAATAGAATACGACGGTGAAATTCATTCAGCAGCGAACTTATTCGACGCATTGAAAGAAGGTACCTACGGAAAATACTAGACATAGTGAGCAATACACTAAGCACCCTTCACTATGTAGCAGATTGATAGGTAAAAAATTATGGCAATTAAAATTGAAAAGAAAATCGTCGGTTATCAAGTAGACAACTCCGGTGATAAAGCGCATGTTGTAGACAACACGCCAAAGGTTGTTCCAGTAGAGATGAATGAGTCGATTAAACGACCAGACTATCTTCTCGGCTCAACTTATAAAATTAAACCACCCGTATCTGAGCATGCGTTATATATTACTATTAACGACATCATTCTTAATGAAGATACTGACCACGAAATTAGACGACCTTATGAAGTCTTCATTAATTCTAAGTCGATGGAACACTATCAGTGGGTAATCGCTTTAACTCGCGTTATCTCTGCCGTCTTCCGTAAAGGTGGCGACATCACCTTCATGATCGAAGAGCTATCTTCAGTTTATGACCCGAACGGTGGTTACTACAAGAAAGGTGGCGTCTATATGCCATCATTAGTAGCCGAGATTAGCTCTGTAGTCGAGAAGCACATGAAGACTATCGGTCTAATCAAGTCTGAAGAAATGAGCGATCATACAAAGCAGATTCTTGCTGAAAAGAAAGCCCAGTTCGAAAAGGAAGGCAGCGCTACTCACGTTAACACTGAAGAGCCACCTGAAGATAACCCATTCCCTGCTAACGCGACGCTTTGTAAGAAGTGCCACAATAAGTCGGTGATCGTTATGGATGGTTGCCAGACTTGCTTGAACTGCGGTGATAGCAAGTGCGGCTAGTGCTTTCTAGCTAAATAAGCTAAACGAAAAAGGCCAAGTAAATATTTTACTTGGCCTTTTTTGCATTTATGCGGCGCTATTTCTAACAGTTAGCCAAACCGCCCACCGATATAATCCTGCGTTACCTGATTACTTGGCGATTCAAAAACTTTTGTCGTTTGGTCAAACTCCATTAGCTTCCCTAGGTGGAAGTGAGCAGTCATGTCGGCAGTACGATGTGCTTGTTGCATGTTATGCGTCACAATTACAATCGTGTAACTTTTCTTTAGCTCAAGCATTAGCTCTTCGATTTTTTGTGTCGAGATCGGGTCGAGTGCTGAGGTAGGTTCGTCCATTAGTATAACGTCAGGCTTAACCGCTATCGTTCGGGCAATACAAAGTCTTTGTTGCTGACCACCTGACAAACTCGTACCAGGGGAATGCAGTTTGTCTTTAACTTCATTCCACAGACCTGCCGATATAAGAGAACGCTCAACTAAGTCATCACATTCGGTACTACCCTTTTTAACCTGGCTATGCTTAATTGGTCCGTAAGCAACATTCTCGTAGATAGACTTTGGGAAAGGGTTTGGCTGCTGAAACACCATTCCTACACGCTTTCTTACCGAAACTTCGTCTACGTCTTTGTCATATATATTCTTACCATCAATGACTACTCTTCCGGCAATATCAACGATGTCGATCAGGTCATTCATTCTGTTTAGGCAGCGCAAAAATGTCGATTTACCGCAACCCGAAGGCCCGATCAAGGCCGTAATATTATTCTCTGGCACCTGCATATTGATACCATGTAAAGCATGGTGATCACCATAGTGAAGGTTTAAGTCTTCAGCGACGATCTTTATGTTATTACCACTTGATTTCATACTTCTTCCTTAGGTAAATAGCTGCAGCGTTCAGTGTGATTAATATCGACAGTATGACAACAATGCCCGCTGCTGTTTTTTCTACATATGCACGTTCAGGCATACCCGCCCACGTAAAGATCTGGGCCGGCAGTACCGTCGCAGCCTCCATGATCGACGAAGGTGAATCTGGGATGAATGCAATCATTCCAATAATGATTAATGGAGCGGTTTCCCCCATGGCTTGCGCCATGCCAATTATCGTACCGGTCAAGATGCCTGGTAGCGCAATGGGTAGAACGTGGTCTTTGACAACTTGAATTTTGTTAAGGCCCAAACCATAACCTGCATGGCGAATTGACTCGGGTACACTTCTGAGTGCAGCACGAGAACTGACAATAATAATTGGTAATGTCATTAGCGCTAAAGTGATACCGCCCACTAATGGCGAGCTTCTTGGCAGACCAAATAAATTAATAAATACTGATAAGCCTAGTAGGCCGAATAATATTGAAGGAATAGCCGCGAGGTTGTTTATATTCACTTCAACAAAACGGGTAAAGCGGTTGTCGGATGCAAACTCTTCCAGGTAAATTGCCGTCATCACACCAATCGGGAAAGCAAAGGCCATTGTTACTAACAAGGTCAGTACCGAGCCTACGATGGCAGACAGTATCCCGGCATTCTCTGGCATTTTAGAGTCACCCTTACTGAAGAAAACACTATTCCAGCGTAATTCTAACTTACCTTCTTCTTTCAACTTATCGACTAGGGCAAGCTGCTTTTCTTTCAGGTTATAGTGATGACCTTTTAAATACTGGTCAACCTGGTCATCAGCCAATGCCCACATTGTTTGGCTTGTACCCATCAATTCAGGCTGGTCTCGCATGGTTTTTGTTAACGTACGTAGCCAAGCCCTACTTACAATTTTGCGATAACCTTTTGGAATGGCGCGACGCGTGGACTTAGCATTTCGCTCAGAAAACTCTACTTCAACTTGCACATAAGCTTGCTTCACAGCAGGCGCAGCAGTACTAAGGATATCGACCATGAAGAAGATCAGAAACGACAGAGTAAATACGACGGAGCTCTTTGCGAAAAGTTTGAAAAATCGCGAGGCACGATGCCGTTTACTTAAGGTCGGGTCGTAAAAAGGGTTAGAATTCTGTTTTGAAGTCATAGCCTGCTTATCTTGTATTTTTCTTTAAACTTACGGATTTGGGACAACGAGACCATATTGAGAATCAATGTGATCACAAATAAGACCAAGCCTAAGGCAAAAGCCGAAAGCGTTTGCGGTGAGTCAAAGGCGTGATCCCCGACAAGGGAGTCAACAATTCTCACTGTTACGGTGGTCATATCTTCTAAAGGGTTCCACGACAAATTTGGTCTAAGACCGGCAGCCATAACCACAATCATGGTTTCACCAATCGCTTTAGCAAAGCCAAGCAAACAGGCTGAGATAATACCCGGAAGCGCAGAGGGTAAAACTATATTTTTGATCGTCTCGCTTTGCGTCATACCTAACGCATAGGCGGCATTGCGTTGACTGCTTGGTACAGCACGAAGTACGTCATCACTCAAGGATGAAATGACCGGAATAATCATAACGCCCATCACCAAGCCGCTTGCTAGTGCGCTGTTAAAAGCAGCATCGACACCAAACTGTTCTGCTATTGCCACGATAGCTGGAGCCACTGTCAACGCAGCAAAGAAGCCATAAACGACAGTCGGGATACCCGCCAGAATTTCGAGCAAGGGCTTCAATATTTTTCGCTGAGCTGATGAGGCATATTCACTCATATAAATCGCATTACCCAAGCCAATGGGTATCGATACCGCTAACGCAATAATTGTGATCATGAAGGTACCGGCGAAAATCGGTACTGCACCGAAGGAGCTTTCTCCATGGCTCATGTGCCACTCGGTACCTGTAATAAAATACCAAAGGCTTTTTAATTGAAAGAACTCTAACGCCTGGAACAGGATAGAAAACAAAATACCAATAGTTGTAACAATGGCAATTGCGGCTGAGATCGCGAGAGTTGCAGTAATACAACGTTCTTTAATAAGGGTTGAACGCTTTTTGGATTCAACTTGAAACAAATCTATACTTCCATTATTTAAGAGCCGAATAACTGAGTGGCTAAATTTATACCTACAAAATAAAAAGCCCACTACACAGCGGGCCTTTTGATTTATTTAAGTCCAACTACTTCCTTGTAGTTAGACTTAACATCCCTGTCATTAAACTTCCTAAGACCTTACACTTTTAGACTTAAGCGGGATTATTCAGCCCAGCTCGCATCGTACTCAGTGATAGTCAAAGAGGTATCATCGTCTGTATAAAGCGTGCTACCAGCATCTACAGTGAAGCGAGCTTCAGAACCTGCAGTGAACAGGTCAGCACTAGCGTTTACATTGTTCTTAATCGCTAGACCTGCACCTGTTACCGTTGCGCGAGTATCAGTATCAACACCAGTGTCACTTACACGGATCGCCTCAACGTCTGCATCTGATGAAGACTCAACCAAAATTTGAACATTGTTGAACACGTAGTCTGTACCTTCGCGCAAGCGAACTGCACGACCAACTGACTTCAAGATTGCGTTTTCAAGAGTAGGTTGCGCTTTAGGGTCACCATCAGTAGAGGTGCTGTGACTATCTGCTTCAATTACACGTGAACCAGTTTCGTCATCAACGATGTTCTGCTCAGCATAAACGTTTGAAAGTGTACCGATATAACCTTGGTCGGTATCGATTGAATCGTCACCAGCGTTGTAGATATACAAACCGTCGACGCTTACTGTACCGCCCCAAAGCTCGATACCATCATCCGCAGAACCAATGATTGCGATGTTCTCGATAGTTGTACCTGAACCTACAGAACCAAGAGAAAGACCGTTAAGCTCTTTGTCTTTTTCTACTTCATAACCAGAGTATTTGATCGCAACGTAAGTCAGTGTTCCACTGTTATCGTCCGCAATCGTTACACCAGCGTCAGGACCATAAGACTGAGTACCAGCTTCATAAGTACGCTCGCCTTTGTTGTTGGTAGATTGACCAAGGATAGTCAAGCCACCCCATTGACCCTGCTCGTCACCAGTATTAAGACCAGCAACGTCTTGAGCAGACGTAAAGATGATTGGGTTTGACTCTGTACCTTGAGCATCAATCATTGCACCACGGTTTATCGCTAGGTAAGAGTTACCTGAAGCACCGAAAAGTGTTGTTCCAGCTTCAATAGTAAGCGTAACACCGTCAACAACATTCACTTCACCAGTGATTGCATACAAGCTATCGCTAGTTAGTGTTGTATCGCTTGTGATGTCGCCACTAATAACTGAAACAGCCTGATCGTTAACCTCTGCCAATGCCCATTCGAAGATGCTCAAATCAACACCAGTTACAGCGTTGTCAGCATCAACTTCTGCAGCAAATGCTACACCAGAAGAGTCTAGATATGTTTCGTCAACCATATCACCAGAAACACCGACTGTTTCATGTACATCACCAAGTGCACGGAAAATTTCACGTGTACCTTCGTCACGATAGATACCCTTACCACTAGTGATGATACCGTCAGCACCGATGTCGCCTGTTACAGCATCATCAATCACTAACTCAACTGCGTCATTCTTGATCGCGATACCAGCACCTGCTGTTTCAATTTCATCGCCAGTTACAGCAGTATCACTTACACGGATTGCTGCGATGTCTGCAATGTAATCAGCTTCAGTGTACTCTTCAGTACCACCTTCACCGTCATCAACCTGTGTCCCAATTAGTGATGCATCAGCACTTGAAGACTTAACATTAACTTGTACGTTGTTAAATACGTAGCCTGTACCTTCACGAAGACGAATAGCGCGACCGATTGTATCTAGTGTTGCATTTTCAAGCGTTGGCTTAGCAATTGGTGTGCCTGCATCGTCAGTGCTGTGCGAGTCAGCTTCGATTGCACGTGAGTCAATCTCATCATCAACAACAACTTGCTGAACGTAAACGTTTGAAAGAGTGCCGATATAACCCTGGTCAGTATCGATTGAATCATCACCTGCGTTGTAGATGTACAGACCATCAACATCAACCGTACCACCCCAAAGCTCAATGACGTGGTCTAGCATTTTTGACCAACCCAGTTAAGATACTTTTTTCATTTCAATTGCCTGAGCTTCGTATTCATTCGGGCTCATGTAGCCCAAGTAAGAATGCAGCCGCCGACTGTTATAAAACATGGATATGTAATCCAAAATATCCTGCTGTGCCTCATAGCGAGTTTGGTAACTTCGCCATTGCACGCGCTCTTGCTTCAGGCTTCCAAAGAAGCTTTCTACTACCGCATTATCCCAACAGTCGCC
>NZ_LWGJ01000137.1:0-644 GCF_001635845.1 Oleiphilus sp. HI0132
ACTTTATAGAGGTGTTTTTTGAACAGTTTGACCTGAGTCTTAACTGGCAAACCACTCTTGGCATAGGTCTCATGAATGACAAGCTTACCGACACGGATCGCAACCGTCTTGCGTGTTTGCTTATACATTTCAGGCACAAGCATCATGGTAGAAAGCGGCTTATAGATCGCAGACACACCGTAAAACAGAGCAGAGTTTGCTGCATCAATATACAAAGGCAACACCGGCGCATTCATTTCTAAAGCTATATCAAGAAAGTCACGACGCCACTTGGTATCCGTCACCCCACTCGGGCGAATACGGGATAATTCTTCACTGGGGAAAAAGATCAGCACACCTTCTCGCTCCAGGTGTTCTTTCAAAGCGACATTACGTGTTTTAGCCGTATTCTCGGAGTAAGGCTGACAAGCCAAAGTAATCGGCGCAAGCGCATCTAACTCATGAACGCCTTCATCGACCACAACACGCACGTCTGACCTTACATCACTTACCAACTTGAATACCGCCGCTGCATCCAGAGTACCTAAAGGATGATTGGCGATAATCACCAAGCGGCCTTCAGTCGGAATTCGTTCTTTCTCATTCCAAGGCGTCTGAAAGGAAAACTCAAAGTGCTGAAGAATCTGCTCGACAAACTCAACACC
>NZ_LWGJ01000138.1:0-936 GCF_001635845.1 Oleiphilus sp. HI0132
TTTGCAACTATGAGTTATAGCGATTGGAGTACGAGTGCCACTATACACTCGGCATGCACCTTTGGTTTTGTTACCAGCGTCGAAGCCATGTCGTCCCCGTAACTTTTACCAAGATTAAGCGTCTGGCTTCGACTGCGTCGAGTCCCGGCCAGCGGGCGGAGCCGCTGTCGCTTATGCCTTTTGAAGGCCAAGAAATTGGCTTTCAATTTGAGACAAAACAGGCATAAGCCCATGTCGTCCCCGTAACTTTTACCAAGATTAAGCGTTTGGCTTCGACTACGTCGAGTCCCGGCCAGTGTTTTAGCAACTGTCGCTTATGCCGTAATTTAATTGTTAGTCATTATATAGGGGCGCTTGTTGGGAATACAAGGCAAGCCTATTTATTTTACGTGTTCTCGAACAATACGTGCTTTCTGGCGATCCCAGTCACGGTTCTTCTCGGCATCTCGTTTATCGTGATCTTTCTTACCTTTGGCCAGTGCTATCTCGCATTTGATGTGGTTTCCTTTCCAATAAAGCGCCAATGCAACACAGGTGTGTCCAGCTTGGTTCATTTTGGCATTTATCTTTGCGATTTCTTTTTTATGTAGCAATAGCTTTCGTTGGCGCGTTGGTTCAGCGATAACGTGAGTACACGCTGACGTTAGCGGTGTGATATAGACGTTAAGAAGCCAGGCTTCACCGTTTTTTAGGAATACGTGTGAATCCGTAAGCTGAGCTTTGCCTTCTCTTAAGCTTTTGACTTCCCACCCTGTTAGAGCGAGTCCGGCTTCGAACTTTTCTTCAATATGGTAGTCGTGTTTAGCTTTCTTATTGAGAGCAATGGTGCCTGGCAGTTGTTTTGGTTTTTTCTTGGCCATATATCTATTGTTATCACTATCTCGTACAAATAGACCTAAACGTTTCTAGGGCTATAAAAATGAACCATTCTACACC
>NZ_LWGJ01000139.1:0-844 GCF_001635845.1 Oleiphilus sp. HI0132
ATAGCGAACAAGAAAGTGAAGAACTGCGTATGGTTAATAAATTTCTTGAAAGAATGAATAAGCAGGTTAACGAAAAATGGAATAATCCATACAAAGGTAGGCAAATGCATAGAGGTGTTGCAAAGCTAGAGCTGGACGAATACGGAAATGTCGTTGATGTATTTATCTTCTTGCAGAGTGGTCTCCCTGCTTTGGATGACTCGGTTGTTCGTGCAATTCGAGCCGTAAAGCGCTTTGACGTCCCAAAAAATACGATTATCGCCGAGCGATACAGCCACTTACGGTTTCACTTTAGTTCCATTGAGTTGGAGAGAGATAAAATGCCATTTGAAGTGGATCAATCCCATATTAAAGACGAGAGTGATTAGATGCACGTAAGATCAAAGGTTATTGAACGCAATTCAGAACAGTTTTCCCAGTGCAGAAAGTTGATTATTTTTGGTCCACCCCCTGGTGATCCTCTTGAGTATTTAAATCCTGAAAAGGTAATTACCTTTGATTATCGAGTATATCGGTCTTTAAAAAACTCTCTTGGTAACAAAGTCTTATTTAGTTTGGGTAATGAAGGTCTTGAGGCTTGTGATGCGGTGATCATTCACATCCCAAAAGCAAAGGCAGAGTTGGACCTTATCTTGGCCTATGTTACGCCTCTGTTGTGTCAAGGTGGTGATATCTATCTCGTGGGTGAGAAAAAAGCCGGAATTGCTAGTGCGGCTAAGAAGTTAAGCTCATATAGCAGTGATGCTAGCAAGATTGATTCAGCTAAACACTGTCAATTGTGGCATGCAAGCCTAGATCAAAAAGTCGAGCCGTTTAGCTTAAAAGATTGGATGACATCATTTGA
>NZ_LWGJ01000140.1:0-732 GCF_001635845.1 Oleiphilus sp. HI0132
TGATAGTTTGCTGAAAAGAAGTCGTATGTTCTGTAACCTCCCCAACTAACTTCTTTTGATTTGTTACTCGTCCACATGGAATTATTGTTGCGAGCATAAGTGTTGCCGGTGGTACCGTTTTTCCCGTGTTCGCCACGGTCGTCTTTACACTCGATAACATTCGAGTTTTGCCAGCCCCCGCTGACCCATTGCGCACCACTAGAGTTGCCAAACAAACTTTTCCAGGAGTTACTGCTCTTCTTGAAGCCTGCTGTTTTAGCCGATGTGTATTGGCCCGATGCTGCCAACTTATCAACCATCGTTTGGCAATGGTTCTGGCTACTTAAAATTCGCCCTTTATATCTATAATAGCTGTTGTAGACATAGATATACGTATCTGAGTACGCGCTCTTGCCATCGTCTATGGCTTTTTGAGTATAGTTAACACTATTATCATAGGGTGTTTCAGTCTTAACTGTACTTGCCATACTGCCTGAGTTATCAAGAATAAACAGCACGTTAGGCGTTAGTTCATTTGAAGCGCTGGATTCAAATAGTATTTCGGTATCATCTGCGTGGGCACAATTGGCAGAGAGTAAGGTGATGATGCAAGAGGCGATACCGTGGCTGAATTTAGAACTGATGGTTTTCATTTTGTCGCCTCCAAATTGAAATAGCGAAGATGATGGAGTTCGTTTGTTTCCGGATAGTAACTGACTGCACCGCTTTTTCCGTTGTATTTAGTTAACTCAT
>NZ_LWGJ01000141.1:0-685 GCF_001635845.1 Oleiphilus sp. HI0132
ACAGTCCCACCCAAAAACGACCGAACATACTACGAAAAACGCTCTAAGAAGACAATAGCTCGGTCAATATTTCTTCATGCTGCGCGCTTTGACTGGCGGTGTCTAGCCGATTTGATTTAAAAATCGACAATAGATCGCTTAATGCATCGCCAAATTGATCGTTAATAACCAGATAGTCGTACTCATGATAATGGCTACTTTCACTGGTTGCATCGGCCATGCGGCGCTCAATGACTTCTTCACTATCTTGGCCGCGCCCTTGTAAGCGTTCGCGCAAGGCGGCTTTAGATGGAGGTAGGATAAAGATGCTCACGGTATCTGGCATCAGTTCTCTTACTTGCTGCGCACCCTGCCAATCGATTTCAAGAATAACGTCTTGCCCAAGCGCCATACGCTGCTCAAGCCAGGTCTTGGAGGTACCGTAGTAGTTATCGAAAACTTTTGCATGCTCTAGAAAGCCAGATTCAGATATGAGCTGCTCAAACTCGGGGATGCTGACAAAGTGATAATTAACGCCATCGACTTCCCCGGGACGAGCCTGGCGAGTGGTATGAGAAACTGAAACTTCGATACCTGAGTCGGCTTCGAGTAAGGCTGCTACCAGGCTTGTTTTCCCTGCTCCGGAAGGGGCTGAAACGACATATAAACGCCCTTGCCTTGCAACTTCTTTAGACTTTTCACCTGT
>NZ_LWGJ01000142.1:0-1017 GCF_001635845.1 Oleiphilus sp. HI0132
CCAATACGATGTCGATAAAGGTAAAAGGTTTACTTTCTTGTCTCATGATCTACTCTCTTCTTTATTTGCGACACTAATTACTCAGGTAATGAACCAGCAGCTAAGATAAGTTTGCTAGTTCACGGTAGGTCGCAATTTAAAATATCCTTGTAATGTCGTTGTGGTTATATTGTAACTAAATTATTGATGCTTTTTAGGGCTCTAATTTAAAACAATGTTAAATGTGAGTTTATGTATCTGAGCGTTTGTTAATTTTTAACAAAGCTAATAGAAACGTCTAATTGCGTCGTTTACATCTAGATACAAAGTAGTTAATTGAGGAAGTTGAATGAATTGGGATCGTGATCGCTTATTAATGGAGTTAGGTAAGTTTTCGTTTAAGTCGAAAGCTGCAGTTAAGGGGGAAATAGCGCATTACTATGACTTCTATGATATGGCTTTCTATCGTGAGTTCGACGGACTAGAGCAGCGTGCAGGTTGGCTTGATGCAAGTGACTTTCGTATCGTTATGCAAAGCTTTAAACCACTTGATGCTAAAGGTACCGTGTTTGTGTTTCATGGATACTTCGATCATGCCGGAATATATCATCACCTAATTCGCTTTTTAATAAAGTCGGGTTATGCGGTTGTTATCTATGATATGCCTGGACATGGATTATCAAGTGGCAAGCCTGCTTCAATTCAGTGTTTCCAGCAGTATCAAGAGGCGATCGATGCTTGTTTGGCGTCGTGTCGCGCTAATCTACCGCAACCATTCCACTGTGTTGGTCAGAGTACGGGCGGGGCAGTTTTGATTGACCGCTTAATGCATACTGAAACGCACGGTGAAGCTTTTGATAAGGTGGTTTTGCTCGCGCCGCTGGTGCGACCTAAAGGCTGGAGCTTTGTTAAAAAGGCTCACTCTTTGGTTAAACCGTTTTTCAAAGTGTGGCATCGCTCATTCTCACAAAATAGCGCGGATGTGAAATTCCTGAAGTTTCTGAAAGAACATGACCCCTTGCAGTCCAAGTGGTTGGC
>NZ_LWGJ01000143.1:0-629 GCF_001635845.1 Oleiphilus sp. HI0132
AGAAATGCCTGGGGTAATAACACAGGTGATGTTGTGCAACCAGCTGATGTCAAAGCGGCGCGCTAGGAGGAGATAATCAATGAGTTCTACTATTACAATTGATGAACAAAATCAGGACGTTTCAAGCGCCGATCATGATCACCACAATGAGCCACCGAAGGGTATAGGCCGCTGGTTATTCAGCACTAACCATAAAGATATTGGTACCATGTACCTGGTGTTTTCTCTCATTATGTTATTTTTGGGTGGTGGTATGGCAATGCTCATTAGAGCAGAGTTGTACTTTCCTGGCTTGCAGTTTTTGGAGCCTGACCTTTTCAATAACATGGTCACTACACATGCCTTGATTATGGTCTTTGGTGTTGTCATGCCTGCCGCAGCTGGTATGGCGAATTGGATGATCCCACTTCAAATCGGTGCGCCAGATATGGCATTGCCACGCTTAAATAACTTGAGTTTCTGGCTATTACCCGCCGGGGCTGCCCTGCTTATTTTGTCAGTCATCGTACCGTTTTTCGGTGGCGGCGCCCCCGTCAATACAGGCTGGACCTTGTACCCTCCCTTATCTGTTCAAGCGGGAATGGGGATGGATCTGCTGATCTTTACTCTTCATGTATTAGGCATATCAT
>NZ_LWGJ01000144.1:0-1470 GCF_001635845.1 Oleiphilus sp. HI0132
AAAAAAGCTTCTTACTGCCACCTCAAAAGAGATAACAACGAGCACTTAAAGAGTATTATCGAAATTTCTCAAAAAGATAGTTTTAAGTGGATTAATCTTGCACATTTTCTATTTAGTTATAAATTGTGAAAATACTGTTCGCCTTGAATTAATGTTCCTGCGCCAGATCAAAAGCACCATGAAGCGTCCTTACGGCCAACTCTAGATACTTCTCATCGATCACAACAGAAATCTTAATCTCCGAAGTCGAAATCATCTGAATATTTATACCTTCATCAGACAAAGCTTCAAACATCTTGGTAGCTACCCCTGCATGAGACCGCATCCCTACACCGACGATAGATACTTTTGCAATATCGTTATCACCTGCAGTCCTCTCAGCACCAAGCTTCTCACATACTTCTTCTAATACCGCTTTCGCCTTTTTATAGTCATTTCTATGAACCGTAAAGGTAAAGTCAGTTTTTTTATCCAAGCCAACATTCTGTACAATCATGTCAACTTCAATATTCTTGTCACTAATAGGGCGCAATATCTTCGAGGCAACGCCTGGAATATCCGGCACACCTACCAAGGTCAATTTTGCCTCATCACGATTAAAGGCAATCCCCGAAACGGCAGCCTGCTCCATATTTTCCTCACTATCAATCGTAATCAAGGTACCTGGCCCATCCTCAAACGAAGATAGCACTCTTAAAGGCACACTATATTTCCCGGCAAATTCAACCGCCCTAATCTGCAAAACCTTAGAGCCCAAACTCGCCATTTCTATCATTTCTTCAAATGTCACTTTTTCCATACGGCGCGCACTATCAACAACCCTTGGGTCCGTTGTATACACTCCGTCGACATCTGTATAAATCTGACATTCATCCGCTTTGAGCGCAGCCGCTAGAGCAACAGCAGTGGTATCTGACCCGCCACGACCAAGCGTCGTAATATTATGATCCTCATCAACTCCCTGAAAACCAGCAACAACCACAACTTTACCCGCAGACAAGGCCTCGCGCATTCGCGACTCATCAATATCCTGTATTCTTGCCTTCATATGAGACTGATCAGTCAAAATACGAACCTGACCACCTGTCATAGACATTGCATCACAATCAATCTGCTGCAAAGCCATACTCAACAAAGCAATCGTCACCTGCTCACCGGTCGACACCAGCACATCCATTTCACGAGGTACAGGATCCTTAGATATTGCATCGGCCAATGATATTAACCTGTTAGTCTCTCCACTCATTGCAGAGACAACCACTACAACATCATCACCTGAATCTCGAAACTTTTTTACTTTCTCTGCCACAGCTTGGATACGCTCAGTCGTACCGACTGAAGTACCGCCATATTTTTGAACAATCAGGGCCATTGACCTATTTAAAACCTCTTAATTGTAGACTTAGAACCTAACACTAAATAAGCAACTACTGCTGGGACTCAACCCATCCAGCTACCGACGCCAAGGTT
>NZ_LWGJ01000145.1:0-888 GCF_001635845.1 Oleiphilus sp. HI0132
GTTACTGCGAGTGGTGAAGGGCTAGAGGCCGCAGCCAGGAAGGCTCGTTACGAAGTTTTCGAGAGGCTGCTAAATGATGGTGATGTGTTGCTCCAGGGTCATCATCAAAACGATCAGGCTGAAACGGTGTTGATTAGGGCATTGCGCGGTAGTGGTGTTAAGGGCTTATCGGCTATTCCGCCTAGCAGGCTTATGTCTTGTGGAACTGTTATTTATCGCCCTTTGCTTGAGGTCTCGAGAAGGGCTTTAGAGTTAGAAGCGGAAGGTTTNGGTCTGAAGTGGGTCGAGGATGAAAGCAATAGTGATTCAGTCTTTGATAGAAACTTTCTGAGGAATGAAATTCTCCCTCTACTTGAACAGCGTTGGCCAAATTCTACCGAGGCTCTTGCGCAGGTTGCGTGTAAAGCAAGTGAAACGCAAAGCTTTATTGATGATTGGTGTGTAAAGCAATTTGATTCTGGCTTGTTGCTTGAGCGCGCTCAGGGTGAAAAAGTCATCGATATCTCAGTTTTATCATCTTATAGAGAGAGAGATCAGAAGATCTTGTTACGAGCTTGGATTGATAACTTTGATTGCCCGCAGCCTTCAGAGCGTATATTGGGAAGAGTTTTTACTGAGCTGATTTCAGCCAAGCCAGATGCTAATCCTATTGTCCAATGGTCAGGTTTTGAATTGCGCCGTTATCTAGGGGGAATTTATTGCCAGCGTAAACCTGTGGGCGGCAGTGAATCTTATAGCGAAACTCGGCAATTTAAGCGGCGTGGTCAAGTTTATAATGTTGAAATTGCAGCTCAGAATATATCGTGTGCTTATGAAAGTGGGGATGTAAGCATGCAGGCTGATTCAGGTCGTATACAGCTCGCCGTGCCCGGGGCAGGTTTTGAGTTG
>NZ_LWGJ01000146.1:0-690 GCF_001635845.1 Oleiphilus sp. HI0132
CACTTGACGCTCTATAGACGATAGAAAATGAATGGAATAATCGATTCCAATACCAAATGCGATGCTTGCAATAATTGTCGTACCCACATCAACTGCAACACCTGATGCAGCCATCGCCGCATAATTCATGAGCACCGTAAGCACGAGAGGGATAATCCCAATGACGCCATTCATAACGGACTTAAATAAGAAAATCATAACCAAAGATATTAATGACAACGCAATGATCGTACTGGAGATGTTTGTCTTTATCACTTCCTCAATATTCGTGAACATCACTTTGCCATAGCCATTGTTTTCTAGACTCGTGCCAGCTGGCGTTAGCGCTTCAATATCATCTAATACCGGCCCCCAAAACGAGGCTGCATCGCTTTCACCCAAGACAATTAATCTAGCGTGCCTGTGCTGGTCATCGATGACATGTTTTATATCTTGGCTACGTTCATTTTCATAAACTAGAATCTCTTGGGCGATTAATTGCTCGTTAAAATCCTCTGGAAGCATATGCCCTTCATGCGTCAGCAAGTTATACATACGCTCCAAAAAGTCTACCGGCGTGAGTACAAAGCCAATGCCTTCTCGCGCCTCTAAATAACGTTCTAGCTTCTGAATACCTTTGATTACGTCCGGATTATAAATTCCACCCTGGCTACCCGTATCAATCCAGATATCGATAGGATTTGTGCCGTC
>NZ_LWGJ01000147.1:0-8677 GCF_001635845.1 Oleiphilus sp. HI0132
TGTTGGACGGATCGCATCCGAACAATCTCCTAAGAGGTATATTGTGCACTCAATTAAGCATACGATACTCACTAAGCAAGATATCTTGACGGTCCAGTATTGGCTAAACTTAGAGCCATATGACGGACCAAGGTCGGCAGCATGGGGTGATTGTTAGTGGCGCCCACCAAGGATCCGCCCCTCTGAGTAAACGCTAATTTCGAACAGACGTTCGTTATCGACGAACTAATTCTATAAGATGTTGCAGTTCGAACTTCACCTACGAAAATATAAAAGTGATCTTAAACAATTAGATCACCCTTGAGTAAGGTGACAAAGCTAATTATGTTTCATTTTATCTAGCCTAACTTTTTCCCCAGAAGTTCTCAAAAACCAGCTCATTCAAGTCGAATTTTTCTGACCATTTTTCCATCACGAGCATCGGTTTCTCATAGAACCCATCAACATGACCAATACACAGAATCGCAACGGGATGGCTTCCTTGAGGCATTTCAAGAAGCTGTTTAAGGTCCTCCGGTTCAAACAAAGATACCCATCCCATGCCTACACCTTCGGCGCGAGCGGCTAGCCACATATTTTGAATGGCGCAGGATAAGGATGCCAGATCCATTTCTGGCAAGGTCCGTCTTCCAAATATATGTTCATCGCGTTTGTCAGGCAACGCAGCTACAATTACTTCTGAACATTGAAGTATGCCCTCTACCTTCAGTTTGAGAAAATCTTGCTCACGCTCTCCTAGGGCTTGCGCAGTAAATTTTCGCTCTTTATCCACGAGTAAATGAATTGAGTGCTTAATATCGTAATTCTTGATTCGGATAAAACGCCAAGGCTGCATTAATCCAACACTAGGCGCCAAGTGAGCTGCCGCAAGAATTCTACCGAGCGTAGTTTCTTCTAGCGGCTGACCATTAAAATGGCGCATATCCCTGCGCTCAGCCATAACGCGGTATATTGCCTTTTTATCGGCTTCAGGATAACTGAACGACTTACTCATGACTTAGAGCCCATCTCATCATCCTTACGGCTATTGGCGATGCGCAAGCGGCGTTTTATCACTGGCGCTAGCTATTTTCTCTTTTTCTTCATCGAGTATTTCTTGAGGAAATTGTCTCATGAAACAATTACAAATCCCGTCACCTATCATGGTTCGTGGCCCCATTGGGTGTCCGATATGTTTGTAAACGCCATGGGAATGCCCATGACTATGTGAGTGGCCATGAGAGTGGCCATGAGAGTGTGAGTGGTCATGAGAATGACCGTGTGAATGTTCATGACTAGGTGAGTCATCGTGCGAATGACTGCTTTCAGACACGCTGCCATTTGGATTATTCGGGTCAAATTCAGCATGATGGTGATGC
Organism: Oleiphilus sp. HI0132; assembly: GCF_001635845.1. NCBI lineage: Bacteria > Pseudomonadati > Pseudomonadota > Gammaproteobacteria > Oceanospirillales > Oleiphilaceae > Oleiphilus > Oleiphilus sp. HI0132. Next base: position 1,359 of record NZ_LWGJ01000147.1, read on the forward strand.
ACGTCAACCTCTCCTGCCGCCAGCCTCCGCTTGAACGATGACATTAAGTTTTCTGGCAGTAACTGATTCGTCATAATTTCACGCACACGAACTTCAAATGCATCGATAACTTTTTCATGATCATTAAGATAAGGCGTCTTAATGAACTCGCTATCAGGAAACTGTCCGGCGACATGGTCTACATATCCGTAAATACGTTTAATTAACCTGCCTGTGAACAGAAAATACGGTGCCACCACTATTTTTTTAAAACCGAGTTTTACCAATCGCTCCAAGCCTTCTCCAACCGATGGGTAGGTTACCCCTGAGTAAACCGTATCAGCCCAGCCAAAACCCATATTCTCATTGACGATTCGAGTCAGTTTAGCCACTTCCGCGTTTGCCATGGTATCTGACGTTCCGCGCCCTACAACCACTAGCATAGTGTCATAAAGTTGATCTGGAGGGTTGTTGGAGTCTAGCCCGAGTGACTCATATATTCTTGCTTGAAACGCCTCGATCATCGCTTCGTGCAAGCCGAGTTCATTGCCGTAAGCGACTTTCACGTTCCCCTTTTTCTCTTCGAATGTCGTCAATACAGATGGAATGTCGTTCTTTGCGTGAGTTGCGGCAAACAACATTCCTGGAACCGCGTAGATCTCTTCGACACCTTGATCAATTAACGAGTTTAGACCCATATGAATGTTGGGTGCGGAGAACTCCAAAAAGCCATATTCGACAGGCATATCTGGAAATCGTTTTTTTAGTCCTGCTGCGACACGCCCAAATTCACGCTCTGCGCCTTTGTCTCGACTGCCATGGCCACAGACCATAATGCCACGTTTTACTTCCACTGATTGATCAGCCATATTGCCTCTCCATTTGTATGTCGTTTGCGGTGCCAGCAAAATATTTTTTTAATGCGTGCATGCTTTGTTTAATTTTATGATTTAGTTCCGTCACTTGTTGGACGTTTTGTATATCGACAAAGCCTATCCTAATTAAAGAATGCCCTTTACCGATTTTGATTAATCGAAGTAAAACACCGTGCTGTGCAAACACTTCGAATAGTCGTTTTGCTTTTTCATCTTCGAGGGTATAGGTCGAAAACAACAATTGGTGGGCTTCTGATACATCGCCCCCTTGTTCTCGCAATTGAATAAATAAACCTTGCCACAGCTTTTGGTTATCTCGAGACAAGTCGAGGTATCGCTGGCGCGCGTCAGCTTGCCATTGCGCATCAAGAAACGCTCGAGTCGCTATTTCTTGGGCAGGCCCATTGACATCCCAAACACCAATGAAAGCCTTCATCTCATGCAAAAGCGTTTGGCCCGCAAAAACAAAACCGAGCCTCAAGCCTGGTAAGCCAAAGAATTTACCGAATGATCTTAATACCACCATATTCGCTGCAAAATTAGCACCCAAAACACTTTGCTCAGGACAGAGGTCTGCAAACGCTTCATCCACGATTAACGCAGCGCCCTCAGTAAGTTGTGATGACCAATACTTCAATGTTTCGGGTGAGAAAGTGATGCATGTGGGGTTGTTTGGATTTATCACCAGCAAATGAAATGCGTCGCCAGATGCAAGCCGTTTTTCTATGACTTTTTTTGCGTCATCAACGTTGTTCGATGGATAATAAACCAACTCCGCCCCATGCTGACGCCAGGCCTCGGCGTGCTCTTGATAACCGATATCAGGCAAGACAATCGGAAAATTCTTCAGGCACTTTGGCAGCGAAGCAATAGTTTGTTGTGAGCCATTTGTCGCAAAGAAATCATGCTGCCCGTAATAGCCTCGAACGGCGCTGCGAAAATTATCCTTCTGATATGGCATTCGAGTTAAGTACTCTGTAGATATATCCACGTCTGGGTAATGCATAGGGCTAATGCCCGTCGAGAGGTCAATCCACTTTTCTATAGGGACACCATAGCATTTTGATGCCGTTTCGAGATCTCCCCCATGAAGAATTCGGTCGTCAACTCTACTCATCATGCCTGCTCCTGCTTTTCATCCAAAGCCAAGAGCACATCCTGTAATTTTTCCGGATACTGGCCAGGAGCACCCCAAAGCCCACGTTGCGTCGCTTCTAATAAGCGTTCTGCCATTTCTTCAAGCACAGAGGGGTTGTTCTCCAAGAGAAAATTGAGGTTATCCGAGTCGAGTATCAAGGTATCAGTCACGGCCTCGTATTGATAATCATCAATCAGATTGGTGGTGGCATCATAGGCGAACATATAATCAATGCTCGCCCCCATCTCAAAGGCACCTTTGTAACCATGCTCTCGCATCGCATGAATCCATTTAGGGTTTAACACTCGCGAACGGACAACCCGGTTCAGCTCCTCTTTCAAGGTTCTAATCTTAGGAGATGACGGGTTGGAATGGTCATTGTGATACACCGTTGGTGCATCCCCCGAGAACACTTCAACCGCGTTGCTCATGCCCCCTTGGAACTGGTAATAATCATCAGAGTCCAAGATGTCGTGCTCTCTATTATCCTGGTTTTGCGAAACCACCTCTAATTGCGACAATCGAAAACGGAAAGCTTCCTTGGCATCGACACCGTCTCCCGCCTCGTTACCGTAGGCATAGCCACCCCAATTCAGATAGGCATCGGCTAGATCACTCTTTTGCTCCCAACAACGCTCGTCTATCAAGCCCTGTAGACCCGCACCATAAGCGCCGGGCTTACTACCAAACACACGATAACTCGCCTGCCTTCTAGCCAAATCGGCATTTAACCCCGTCAGTGTTAGTTCATCGATACGCTCTAACACATGCTGTTGAATGATGTTCTCGTTTCCAGGTTCTTCGATATCGACAATCGTTTGCACGGCCGCATCAAATAATTTCATGACGTTAGGAAATGCATCTCTGAAAAAGCCCGAGACCCGCAAGGTCACATCGACACGAGGTCGTTGCAGCAATTGGGTGCTCAGCACTTTAAAATCAACAACACGGTTAGATCCCGGCGCCCAAATAGGTTCGACGCCCATCAGAGCAAAAGCCTGAGCGATATCATCGCCACCGGTTCGCATGGTTGCCGTACCCCAAACTGACAAACCTAGCTGTTTGGGATAATCACCATGCGCTTGAAGATGACGTTCGATCAAAGCTTGGGCCGAACGCTTTCCTATTTCCCACGCCGCCGGGGACGGTATGGCACGATTATCAACGGAAAAGAAATTACGCCCTGTCGGCAAGGTATCCAATCTTCCTCGCGTTGGTGCGCCACTCGGGCCAGGGTCAATGCGCTTACCTCTTAAGCCCTTGATGATTGAGCCCAACTCCAGTTCTGCACTTTTTCTCAACGCAGCTAAGAGCACGTCTTTTGTATAATTGAGCTGCGCTAGTGTAGAAGGTAATTGCGCAAGCAACGGAATTGATTCGTCAGACAAGACATAGGTTTCTACTAGCTTTTTGGCAAGCAGTTCTAGTCGCTCACGTGTATCCGCTTCGGTACGCCAAAGTCCTTCATCTAGTTCGGCTAAGCATTCAGGTCTCGTGCCCTCCCAAGCTTCCGCACCTGCAGACAGTGGATCAAATAGATCATCGTCACCTTTAATATCTAAATCCAGAACCAGGTTATGAAGAATTCCCTGACTGTGTTTCTCACCACCACGAGGCAAGCGCAGTAAGGCCACTATCGTATCCGAAAGCTTCTCCTTGTTTGGCAGCACCCCTAGTATATGCAGACCATGTCGTATCTGCGCTTCCTTGATGTCACATAAATACGCATCGAGCCGATTTAGTACAGCGTCTTCATCTGACGTATCTTCAGTGCCAAGTTCGTCTAGCACATTGCTATCTTTTACCTGATCCAAAATCGCTTTTCGGAGATAGACTTCGCGCTTGTCGTCCATTCCCATTGCCTGGTAATACTCATCGACTAGCGACTCTAACTCGGCTAGTGGTCCATAGGTTTCAGCCCTTGTCATGGGTGGCATTAGATGATCGATAATGGCCGCTTGGGTTCGCCTCTTTGCTTGAGCACCCTCACCTGGGTCATTCACAATAAACGGATAAAAATGCGGCATAGGGCCAAGCGCAATATCAGGCCAACATTCTGATGATAAGGCCGAGCCTTTTCCGGGTAACCATTCCAGATTGCCATGTTTACCAACATGAATCACCGCTTCCACCTTATAGACATGTCTCAGCCAAAAATAGAAAGCTAAGTAGTTGTGCGGTGGGATCAAATCCGGGTCATGGTAGTTTGCGACCAGATCAATATTGAATCCTCGTGCAGGTTGAATACCAACAAAGATCTCGCCCAAACGAATACCCGATATCATCAGTCGCCCTTGCCGAAACTTGTTGTCGTCCTCTGGCTGTCCCCACTGATCTATTACTGCTTTCTGTGACGATTCGGGTAACGCAGAAAACAGCTTCTTATAGGTCTCGACACAAAGACTTTGCCAACATGGCAAATGGTGCAAGGTATTTGGATTATTGGTGACAGAAGTTAGCAATGCTTCGATCAATGCATTTCCCGATTCGGGAATATCGCTAACGGGGTAACCAGCATCGGCCAAGGCACTCAGAATTTGGCAGGCTGAATTGGGTGTGTCTAACCCAACGCCATTCCCTATCCGGCCATCCTTCGTCGGATAATTCGCGAGTATCATCCCGATGCGTTTTTCTGAATTTGGCTTCACCGCAAGTCGGCAATATCGCCATGCTAATTCCGCTACGAAATGTGCCCGTTCAGCATTTAATTCATATTGAACGATACTCGACTGGGCATGCTCGTCGTAGAAACTCTCGCTCTTAAAACTAAGTGCACGGGTTGCAATCCTACCATCCATTTCAGGAAGCACGACTTGCATCGCTAAATCTCGGCTTCTCAAGCCTTGGCTATGCGCTAACCAGTCTTCTTCTGTACTACCTGACAATACCAACTGCAAAACAACAAGGTCTTTCTCAAAGGGCGATTGGAAAGTACTTGGCTCAGAACTAAGATCGGGGCTCGCCACGGTATTGGTTGCAAACCCAGTCGCATTCAGTACCAACTGTACATTTGCCTGGTCGATTAATGCGTTAACCAAGGAGAGTGATGACGGGTCTTTTAGCGAACTAATCGCAACGGGTAACACAGAAAGCTGATGCTGTTCCAAGACACTAATTAGCGCATCGAACATCGTGGTATTAGCGCTTTGCAAATGACTTCGATAAAACAACAGCATTACGGTTGGATTATCTTGGCCAGCCTTATTGCTTACCTTGTCTTGCCAAGCTAATAAGGTCCCCTGCTCTACACCCGGCTCGTAAATCATACATTTGGGTAAGGGCCTCGGCTCTTGCCATGACAACGTTAGATCAGCTAATAATCTGACATAACGCGCAATAATAAAGTGATAAAGATGTCGGGCATTCTCGACGCCGCCTTCACGCAAGTAACGCCAAACACGGTGCGCATCCTGAGGCACTACCGAACTAGCATCAGATAAGTCCGGATCAGGATTATCATCCCCAGGAACCACAATTAAGGTTCTAGGAGCGTCCGGTGTTTGTGCGTTCTGCCAGTCAACCAAGCGCTCCAAACCATAGGCCCAATAACTCGCGCCACCCAATAAGGATACGACAACGACTTGGGCCGACTCCAAGACCTTATGCTCATACAAGTCATACGCAGCAGGCTTTAACAATTGCATCCAGTTCGCCAAACGCACTTGCGGAAAGTTCACATCGTGTTGGTGATCTTCGTGCATATTTTGTAGCGCATACGACAGTGCAGACAAACTACTGTCTGCCGATGTCAGTATAACTACCTCTGCGGGGCTTTGATCGAGATCGATAATACCTTCATCATCGACAAAACCACCCGGTTTAGCTGCTAGCAAATGCATAAAAAAATCACCAAATTCTGCCTTTCAATATCGCTTGTCTAATGGGTGCGTTTAAACCTGTTTGCCTAAACCCGTCCACCTAAACCAGGGCGTTTTCTAATACGCTTTGGATGACCGCTTTCTCGATGCCTTTTCCGATAAAAACGAGCGATGTTTTTCTTGGCTCGCCTGCTTGCCATGGGCGGTCAAAATAACTGTCTAGACGCTTACCCACAGCCTGCAATACTTGTCTCATTGGCTTACCTGGCAAAGCTGCAAAACCTTTTACTCTGAAGATATTGAAGTCACTAACAACGTTTTGTATCGCTGCTTGAATTTTATCGCTATCGACTTCACCGATCTGAATCACAAACGAATCGAAATGGTCATGTGCATGCTCGTGATGTTCGCCGTGCGCATGGTGATGATCATGGTGATTATGTATTTGCTCGATACGCTCTTCAGCCGCAGCATCAATGCCGATGATGGCATTGAGCTCTGCTTCACCGTTACTGATATAGGTCGTTTTGACTTCGCTTGGTACGCGCTTGCCGACAATCGTTTCAACCAATTGACGTTGTGGCGCGTCTAGCAAATCATTTTTGCTAACCACAACCAAGTCTGCAGCACTCAATTGATCGTCTAACAGTTCTTGCAAGCTAGGGTCGTGATCAAGACTTTCATCGGCCAAACGCTGTGCCTGAACCTTACCTTCATCGTGCGCAAATCGCCCTGATGCCACCGCTGGACCATCGACAACCGTTACCACGGCATCGACGGTGCAATATTCTTTAATGCCAGGCCAATTGAATGCCTGCACTAAGGGCTTGGGTAGTGCTAAGCCACTGGTCTCAATCAGAATGTGATCGATATCATCACGACGCTCTACAAGCTGCTGCATAACAGGCAGAAACTCTTCTTCCACCGTACAGCAAATGCAACCATTGGCGAGTTCGTAAATACCATTGTTAGCGCTAGAGTCGGAGTCAACAACACCACTTTCAGCACCATCTTCTTCACAAGACAAAGGACAGCTACGTAGCAGGTCCGCATCAATATCAAGTTCACCAAATTCATTGACAATAACGGCGATTCGTTTGCCTTCAGCTTGCTGAATGACATTTGATAGTAAGGTGGTTTTACCACTTCCTAAAAAGCCAGTAACGACGGTGGTAGGTATTTTATTTAATTGCATCATTTATCTCGCTGTACTCTCGTTGTTGTTCTATCTTGGTTGTCTTTGTGCTTAATCAAACTCACCGACAACGTGTGTTGTTTTCTGCTGCTAGCGCTTCACTTGTCTCGGTACATCTGGTTTAACCTTGGGCCGATAGACATGCGCTTTGTCTTTGGCATATAGATAAGAATCGGCAAAATCGTCGGTATCCAACACATGACCGACCAGGATCAAAGATGTTCGAGTAAATTTCTTTTCGCGTACTTTTTCGACGATATCTTTTAATGTTCCTGTGACTTTGTCTTCATCGGGCCAACTGGTTCTGTAACACA
>NZ_LWGJ01000148.1:0-720 GCF_001635845.1 Oleiphilus sp. HI0132
GCGAATGATTTGTTCCAGTACACGTTGATTATCCAAAATTGGCCAGCGACGGTTTTGATTAAACTGGTTGCTGATTTGCTCCAACGATGGGGTTTGGCTAATGCTGCCAAAGATGAGTTGGCCGAGTTGTAGCAGCATGGATTGTGTTGCGGCTGCTTCAGCGGTAATCAATTCACCTTCTTCTGTTAGGACTCGACGAATCTCTTCATCCACCGATAAGCCGCCTTCGCCGCCAGCTTGTTTGATGCTTTTCTGGGTAACCTGACCCGAAGCGCCAGGGAATAAAATGGTGTCGTAAGCCTGTGCAACCGAGGTTTGCAGCGCCATTTCTCGTTCTTTAAGCTTGGCGGTGAAACCACTGTCTTGCAGCTTGGCCGCTGACATGCCGTAATCTTCTGGTTTGCTCTGTAGGCGACGCATGGCGATAACGGTGCGTGCGACATCATTTAAACGGTCTTTGCGGTACTGGGATTTTTTGACTCGATCTTCGCTCCAGGTATCGCCAGCGACTTGAACGGTTTCTGGAACCAGCATGAATACGTTGTTTTGCTCTAAGCGAGGCTGACCGTTACCTGCTGTTGTGGTCATATCCGTTGGATCGACTTTATTCGCATCCAGGCGAACAATGGCTAATACAGGGCGGCCCGTTTTGTCTGGCACGTGCTCGGGTGCGGAGACATCTTGCGCCACTTGGAAGGTTGGGCTGTTGTGACTGACCAC
>NZ_LWGJ01000149.1:0-674 GCF_001635845.1 Oleiphilus sp. HI0132
TTGAACTTTGGTGATACAAAATGCAATCCTGCAGATTATCTTGGCAAGAAATTACGCTTTCGTTCTAACGGCGCGATTCGCTGTTTTCATTGTCAGAAGCGTACCAACAAGAGCTTTAACCAAGGTTACTGTTATCGATGCTTTACCAAGTTGGCCCAGTGTGACCGCTGTATTATGAGCCCTGAGCTTTGTCATTATGCACAAGGTACCTGCCGTGAGCCGGAATGGGGTGAAACACACTGTATGCAGGAGCATATAGTTTATTTGGCGAATTCAACTGGTTTGAAAGTCGGGATTACCCGTCATAACCAGGTGCCTACCCGCTGGATAGATCAGGGTGCCATTGCTGCATTGCCTATATTCTCAGTTAAGTCCCGACGACTTTCCGGTTTGCTTGAAGTTATGCTGAAAGAGTGGGTGGCGGACAAAACTAATTGGCGGAAAATGCTGAAGCATGAGGTCGTTGATATAGATCTTTTGGTTGAACGTGACCGTCTAATGGAACTGGCTCAGGATAAGTTGGCCGAGCTTGATGAGCAATTCCCCGGTGAGATTACTGCTTTGACTGAGCAGGATGTATGGGAATTTGAATACCCACACTTATCTTGGCCAGAAAAGGCTAAAACCTTTAATTTTGATAAACAAGATGAGGTGGAGGGGACCTTAATTGCCAT
>NZ_LWGJ01000150.1:0-1554 GCF_001635845.1 Oleiphilus sp. HI0132
AGAAAGGAACGATGGGTGTTGGTTCTTCACGTATGTCTGGTGTTAACAACGTTGCACTGTGGGCTGGTGAGAAGACTTCTCCATACATTCCATTCATCAACAACCGTCCGGTAGTTGCAGGTACTAACGGTATCGCACCTATCTTCCTAACGACTGTTGGTGTAACCGGTGGTATCGGTCTTGACCTTAAAAACTGGGTTAAGAAAACTGACGCAAACGGTGAAGTTGTTCGTGATGCAAACGGCGACCCAGTATTGGAAGAAGCATACTCTGTTGCAACAGGTACGGTTCTAACAATCGATACTAAAGCTAAGAAGCTATACAACGGTAGCGAAGAATTGTCAGACGTTTCTGATGCCTTCACGCCACAAAAAGTTGAATTCATGAAAGCTGGCGGCTCTTACGCGGTAACTTTCGGTAAGAAGCTACAAACATTTGCTGCTGAAACGCTAGGCGTTGAAGCACCAGTTGTTTACGCTGCTTCTAAAGAAATCTCTAACGAAGGCCAAGGCCTAACTGCAGTTGAAAAGATCTTCAACCGCAACGCTGTTGGTGTTACTTCTAAGACTCCACTACACACGGGTTCTGACGTTCGCGTTAAAGTGAACATCGTAGGTTCTCAGGACACGACTGGTCCTATGACTTGTCAGGAACTAGAAGCAATGGCTGCTTCGACTATCTCTCCAAGTGTTGATGGTGCTTTCCAGTCTGGTTGTCACACAGCTTCTGTATGGGACAACAAAGCTAAGGCTAACACGCCTAAGCTAATGGCATTCATGAACGCGTTCGGCGTAATCACTGCACGTGACCCGAAAGGCGTTTACCACTCAATGACTGACGTAATCCACAAAGTATTGAACGACATCACTGTTGATGACCGTGCAATCATCATTGGTGGTGACTCTCACACGCGTATGTCTAAGGGTGTCGCATTCGGTGCTGACTCTGGTACGGTTGCAATCGCACTTGCGACGGGCGAAGCAGCAATGCCTATCCCTGAGTCTGTAAAAGTAACCTTTAAAGGTTCTATGAAGCCTCACATGGACTTCCGTGACATCGTACACGCAACGCAAGCACAAATGCTTAAGAAGTTCTCTGGCGAAAACGTTTTCCAAGGTCGTGTAATCGAAGTACAAATCGGTACTCTACTTGCTGACCAAGCGTTCACCTTCACTGACTGGACTGCAGAGATGAAAGCGAAAGCGTCTATCTGTATCTCTACAGACGAAACGCTCATCAGCTCTCTAGAGTTGGCTAAGTCTCGTATCCAGATCATGATCGACAAAGGTATGGATAACGAAGCGAACATGCTACAAGGTCTTATCGATCTAGCTGACAAGCGTATCGCTGGTATCAAATCTGGTGAAGAGCCTGCACTTGCTCCAGACGACAACGCTAAGTACTACGCCGAGTTGGTTGTTGACCTAGATGCGATCGAAGAGCCAATGATTGCTGACCCAGACGTAAACAACGAAGACGTATCTAAGCGTTACACGCACGATGTTATCCGTCCTACTTCATACTACGATGGCCGTCAGGTTGACCTTGGCTTCG
>NZ_LWGJ01000151.1:0-950 GCF_001635845.1 Oleiphilus sp. HI0132
AGGGCGTTTGTAATAAGAACGGCGAACTGATTATCTTGGTTGAATTTGAGAAGATGCTATCTGAAGAAGAATGGTCTGAAATGGGCTCGTTCTAAACTCGATAGCCAATTTGTTTTTGGCCCTCAATGCTAATTGAGGGCTATGAGGAGTAGGCATGTCAATTTCTGTAGAGTTTGTTCCATTGGTTTCAGCGATACTCGTATGTTTGCTTGCGGTGTACGCTTTGGTAATCAAGCGTAGCATTACCTTATCAGAAAGGAGCACTGCTGATCTGGTCGATGAGCTATCAAAAGAAGTTCAGGGAATTAGCCATGGCTCAATGGGTGTTGGGCGTAAGGTTATTGCTCTGGAAAAGCGTGTCGAAGAGCTTGAAGCCATAATAGACGAAATGCAGAAAAATGACCCGACTAAAGTTTCTTACTCCGAAGCGTCACGTTTGGTGGAGTTGGGAGCGGGGATCGATGACCTAATGAATAGTTGTGGCATCTCTCGTCCAGAAGCAGAGCTTGTTAGTGCTCTCACCGAAAGTAAGCAAGATACTATTCCTACCCTTACTCCCACTAAGTAGCTTTAAGCCAGCCAATACTTAAATCAGTGTTCACATCGAGAGCATAGCTTGGGTGTGAACTAGTTATACATCATCAAATGCTTAAGCAACTGCAGAATATTCATTCATAGCTCTTATCGGCTGCACTACTTTACTCTTTTCTTTGTATAGTGAATGTTCAATATAGGCGTCAATTTCACACTCAGCTTCGGCATCTAAGGCGCCAAAGCGTAACTCAAGTTGAAAGGTATCTTTAGATAAGCGTCTAATACAGATTACATCTGCATTAATTTGAAGAAAGCTTTCTAATTTAAATGCGACTTCAACTTTAACCGGACACTTAGGTGATACCGAAGGTGTATTGGGTAGTAAGCGATGCAAGGTTTCTTGGTCACAGTTTAGG
>NZ_LWGJ01000152.1:0-941 GCF_001635845.1 Oleiphilus sp. HI0132
ACGAATATAAGACTCAGCCTGCTCGCCAACTCTTTCGATATTTTGAGTATCTTTTGATAGTTCAATGACCTTTTCAACCGCACTTTTTCTGTCATTTGGGGGGAATAGCCAACCAGTTCCCCCATCTTCAACGACTTCTGCAATCGGTTCGAATGACGGCGAAACCAAGGCAACCCCCATCGCCATCATCTCAAAAAGCTTCATTGGCGAACCGTATTCATTGGAATCAGGAAGGATGCCATAATCCATTGCAGCAATATAATCCCCAACTTTTTCATGTGGCACACGACCTGGCATAATCACTTGCCCCTGTAGACCATTATCCCTCACAACAGCCAAGATCTCTTCAAACACAACACCATCACCGACCAACAATAAAGCTAATTGAGGCTCAGCAGCTAAACGAGGTGCGATTTCTTTGACAAACCAATCAATGCCGTGCCAGTAAACAAAGGCCCCAACGTAGCCGCAAACCGCCTTGCCTTCGAGCCCTAGATCTTTTTTGACTTGAGTTCGATCTACCCCAGCTAAGGTAAATTGTTCAATATCCGCCGCATTTGGGCAAATAACACTGGGGGCAATCACTCCGTGTTCACGCTCAACAGTGTTTTTGAAATTAGTAGAGATGAACACTACCCCATCACATTTCTTAAACACCCATTTTTCTACTCTTCGAGCCAACCCCTTAAAAAACAAAGGCCGCACCCGCTCAACGATTGCAGCATCATTCACTTCAAGAATAACCGGAATACCAAGCCTTCTAGCTCTCAACACACCGCCAAACATGAATAGTGAATATCTCTCATATAACATGTCAGCATTTTGAGATTTAAGCTGTTTACCTACCCGCATATAAGCGATTAGGTTATAGGCAAGTTCTATCAATTCGAAAACAAACTCAGGCACATACTTAGTCATCTCCATTAGCTTATGGAGCATTC
>NZ_LWGJ01000153.1:0-686 GCF_001635845.1 Oleiphilus sp. HI0132
GCTTGTGTTTCTGATAAGGCATGGCTTGCCCGGCCTGTTATGGAGGTACTGTCATCGCCGATATTTAAGCAGGACACGCCAGCACTAACGGTAATACTTTCTCCATGAATCTCAATTTCTTTGCGGACTTTAAGTCGCAGGCTGTCTGCTATCTTGACTGCTTGAATCGAGCTGGTATGAGGTAAGACGATAAGAAACTCATGATGTTCCCAAAGGTAGTAACTGTCGAACAAGCGAAGGTTGTTATGGAGCAACTTGCCAATGGCAATCGTGACAGCATCTTGTTCTTTAGGGTTTAGTTTGGAAAGACATATTTTGTCAATTGCCAACGCGGCTGTAGACAATTCACTGCCTTCACGTTCACTGCGTTGAATTTCTTTTGTCAGGTCATCATCTAGATGTTCTTTGGTGGCTGCTTTGGTCAGGTTATCTGTACGACGCAGTGGCTTAAGCTGTTTTCGTCTTAGTTCTCTCAAGTAAACCAGGCAGCAGCTCATGCTTAGGTACAAAAGGTAGCTCATAGTATTTTGAATGTTTTCAAACGGAGAGCCGCTAGCATTCAAAGAGGCCAGGGCAAATACTGAGAATATCCCGACAAGCCATAGGGCAGGTTTGAATTCATAGAAAAAGAACAGCAATAAGGGAATGAAATAGGTCCATGTTTTAAAGTCTTCCAGGCCTGTCAT
>NZ_LWGJ01000154.1:0-1291 GCF_001635845.1 Oleiphilus sp. HI0132
TATGCTTTATGACAAAAAAGGATGAATGCTATGAGTAAAAAGTTCTGGGGTATTACAGCCTCTATTGTTGGTGCTGCGACGGTATTTCACTTCGCGACCTTACCACCAGCACCGCCGAGTGTGCCGCCTGTTCCAGAAAACATAGCTATTCCAGAGGTGCCCACCTTAACGCCTTACGACTTGCCAACGGGTAACGTTGAGGTTTCTGACGAACCCTATCGAGCGACTTTCCGAAGTGTCGGGATTCCAGACTTAATCGAAAACGATCTAACCACTGGTGTATACAAAGGTACCCCTTACTGGCTGGAAAGAGCTGAGTGGTTTAACGAGAACTATTACAATACTCTGGCAGCACGTAAAGTCTGGCCAGAAGGTAAATCGCCAGATACGCATGAGCGTGGTGACCCAGTAACATGGGCGATAGAGCCTATTGCTCAATATACTCCGCCTCCTTGTGATCAGCCTCAGCCAACCGGCTATGATGCTGAGGGTTGTCGTTATGTCAATGCACTGTTCAAAGATGTTGAAGCAGTTGACCCTGAAAAAGCTCAAGCAATGAGAGATCAAGCCCGTCGTGGCCGTGATGTTTGGTTTAAAGGTACCTTTGGTAATCAGGATGAGAACATCATTCACCAAGCACGACTAACCGGTAAAGAGGGTATGAACTACCCGTGGTTAGATACTCGCACTCGTCCTTATCGTTTCACCAAATGGGGCTTGATCAACGACCCGGATTGTAAGCAAGGTGATGCGTCTTCTAATTGGTATGATATCTGCCAAGACCCTCATTCATCGGGTGTGCTCGGATATCGTAAATACTATCAGGAGCCGATCAAGGATGAGTCTGGCAAAGTGGTTTACGATGCAAGAACTGCAGCCTACGAAGAAAATGAAATCAAAGAAAACAAACGCTTTGCTATCGGACACCCCTGTGTACAGTGTCACGTAGCGTTTGAACCGACAAACCCGCCTAAAGATCCAAATGAGCCTAAGTGGGAAAACCTGAGTGCAACAATTGGTAACCAACACACGCGCCAGCCTATGGCTTTTTTCCAAGGTGTGCCTGAAGACCATTTAGCGAACCAAGCAGTGATGGCAGGACGTTTAGGAACAATTGACACGTCGATTGTAGCGTCTGATTGGAGCCACAACCCGGGTACGCAAAACAATATTATGGACTTCCATAACAAGCGTGTCTTTGAGCATGAAATGAAAGACCCGGTCACGGGTGAAGTTTCAACAGCGCGCACTCGTCACGTACTGAAAGGCGGTGAAGATAGTGTCGGTGAAC
>NZ_LWGJ01000155.1:0-1004 GCF_001635845.1 Oleiphilus sp. HI0132
TGGCTTTGAGGCAACCTCTGTGGTGAACTTATCAGGCGAAGAAACGGAGATTGTTCGTAAAGGCTGCGGTGACATCTCGGCTTTCGAGGGCTAAGTATCACCGCTTGTTTAGGCGGGTACGGTTTATGCGTTTATCGTTAAGCGGAAGCTGTTATCCTTCGACAGNGCTGCTTGCTCACTATTATTGGTGATTTTGTTGGTTTTCAGTGCTTCATAGCGATGGGCGATATCATTTAATTTGTTATGCTCATTTTGTTCGCTAATTAGCTCATTAAAGAGATTATTACCAACTCCATATGCACCAGAAATCTTCACGACATTGTCTACGTAATCAAGTGTAGGCTGCTGTTTGCTCAAACGCTGAAAAGCCTCTTTAAAGTGTTTGTTGTTGTTAAGGTCAGTACTTATTTTTTCATGATCGCTTGGGCGCATCGCGCCTTTGATCTCAATGTTGCCGTAAATATCCTTCTCTACACTTAGCTGGGTTCTCGGGTTTAAGTTGTACTCAGCAAGCTTATTACGCAGAGTTTCCTTGAGGAAGGCTTTATCTTGGCCTAACTCCGTTTTGAATGTTTCAACATTTACCTTTTTACTTTGACTTTGAATGCCTAGTCTTAATAAAGTGACCGCATCGTCTAGCAATACTCGCTTTTCTGCTTGTTCTTTGCGTCTGGCACTGTCGTCTGCGTGGCTGCTGTTTTCAGTACCGTTTTGAGAGTCCTGACGTTGTAGTTGCTGAGGGATCTGTAAGGCTTGTTCTGTTGATATATGTGCCATGGTTATTTGCTCGCTAAGTTCCAGTTCGGCAATCAATGACCGTTTTCTGACAAAAAATGCTAGTTATCTAAGGAATAGCAAATTAAATGCCAAGCTTGTTAGGCGGCTAGGGTAAGTTAACATGGAATTGTCCCACCCCTAGATTTGAATAGCTGCTGGCAAAGAAGGGCTTTGCTTACTAGACTGCAGGGATTTGGTTTCTTAATAATTAGGCAATCTTGTTCTAT
>NZ_LWGJ01000156.1:0-663 GCF_001635845.1 Oleiphilus sp. HI0132
GACAGCCTTTCAGATAGATCATAGGCGGCGGACAAAATACTTCCTTTAATAAAGACGGATAGCCTGCATCCTCAATACTTAATATATGCTGTCGCGCAGGTTCCGACCACTCCATCAACGTCTCGGTCGAACGTGGAAGCGCCTGGGATAATGCAGCTTCATTAATGTTGACCAGGGCTCGTGCCATCACTGGTTTAAGACCGCTTGAGCATAAAGCCTCGTAGTCAGCTTTCGTAAGCGCGTCAACGCTCCCAAAGTGAGAATAAAGGTGATAAAAAGTCTTCAGGCCCAAGCCTTTGACTGCAGAAAGTTGTGCGATGTATTCGCAACTTGAAGAAATAGCCATACGATCATCCTTAATCGATTTATTAGCAGAATGCCCTATTCCGGGCCTAGGTATACTTTGCCAAGCAATCGCCCAACAAAAAAGGCAGCTTAATCCTTAAGCTGCCTTCAGTTTACTTTAACCTTTACAGCCTCGCTAATTCAAGGCTCAGGTTCAAATCAAGGCGTACGAACCTCGTCCATCACAGCAAGTGGGCGTGTTGCTTTCAAAACCAAGCCGTAGCTCAATTTCTCAAAGACTCTAAACACCATTAACAAACCTGCACGCTGTGAAGGTAACTCAATCTTTTCTTTGGTGTAAGGATCACGAACCAAGCC
>NZ_LWGJ01000157.1:0-965 GCF_001635845.1 Oleiphilus sp. HI0132
TTAGTACGCACCCTTTAATTGTTGAGCTTAGTCGACGAGTCGGAGCACCTCTGGTGTCTACTTCGGCTAATCCTTCTGGCAAGCATCCGGCAATGAACCTACGTGAAGCACGAGACTACTTTAGGGGGAGAGTTGATTATCTTCTGCCTGGCCGCCTTGGCGGCTTCGATAAACCTTCAGAAATTAGAGACCTGGTAAGCGGAGAGTCGCTACGGGTCTAGCGTTGGATAAACTCAGCGCATACAGAATAAATATTAGGAGTGAGTGCATGTTAGAACAGGTCAAAGCTTATTTGCTCGGTTTGCAAGATAGTATTTGTGAAGGGCTGGAGCAAAGTGATGGTCAGGCGCGCTTTGTAGAGGATGCCTGGGAGCGCCCTCAAGGTGGCGGTGGTCGAACTCGAGTGATTAAAGATGGGGCTGTTTTCGAGAAAGGGGGTGTTAACTTCTCTCATGTTTACGGGGACTCATTGCCGCCTTCGGCAACTAGTGCCAGACCTGAGTTGGCAGGTCGTCGCTTTCAGGCGATGGGTGTGTCTTTGGTTATGCACCCTCATAACCCCTATGTACCGACCTCTCATGCCAATGTTCGCTTCTTTATTGCGGAAAAGGACGGTGCTGAACCCATTTGGTGGTTCGGTGGTGGTTATGATTTAACGCCTTACTATGGTTTTGTAGAAGATTGCCAGCAATGGCATCAAGTTGCAGCGGAAGCTTGTGCGCCTTTTGGTGAAGAGGTTTACCCTAAGTATAAAAAGTGGTGCGATGAGTACTTTTACCTGAAACATCGGGACGAAGCGCGCGGAGTTGGCGGCTTATTCTTTGATGACTTGAATGAATGGGGCTTCGAAAAGAGCTTCGAATTTATGCAGGCCGTGGGCAATTCCTATGTGAAGGCGTATCGCCCGATCATCGAACGGCGCAAAGATAGCGAGTATGGCGAAAGGGAGCGACAGTTCCAATTGC
>NZ_LWGJ01000158.1:0-27768 GCF_001635845.1 Oleiphilus sp. HI0132
CTAGAAAAGAATTGTTTACTTATGTCAATAATAATTGACAAATGATGGATTTTTTTACATGGTTCGCACACGCAATTCAAACGAGCGTATGAATTTCGAAAATTCCCGCGAAATATGCGGGCCCAAAAAAACTTTGTTGGAGCCTCGACCTTTCAGAGGACGTAGGTAGACCAGCACGGATAATTAACTTGGAGAACAGTTGATGATTTACGAAGGTAAAGCCATCACGGTTAAAGAGATTGAAGGCGGAATCGCACAGCTAAATTTCGATTTAGAGGGCGAGTCAGTCAATAAGTTTAACCGACTTACTATTGAAGAGCTTGGCGCAGCAGCGGAAAGCTTAAAGAACGCAAACGGCATTAAGGGCTTGATTGTTACAAGTTCAAAAGATTGCTTTATCGTTGGCGCAGATATCACAGAATTTACTGACTTGTTTGCTGGTTCTGAAGAAGAGCTTATCGCAAACAACTTGCAGGCCAACGCTGTATTTAGTGCAATTGAAGATCTTCCGTTTCCATCTGTAACTGCTATCAACGGTATTGCGTTGGGTGGCGGTTTCGAGATGTGTCTGTCTACGGACTATCGTGTTATGTCGCCAACGGCTAAAGTCGGTCTACCTGAAGTTAAGCTGGGTATCTTCCCAGGTTTTGGTGGTACGGTACGTCTACCACGTCTAATCGGTGCAGATAATGCAATCGAATGGATCGCAGGCACGAAAGAATACAAAGCACCTGATGCACTTAAGTTTGGTGCAGTAGATGCGGTTGTTGATGCTGATAAGCTAGAAGCTGCAGCAATCGATCTTGTTAAGCAAGCAGTTGCTGGCAAGCTAGACTATAAAGCTCGTCGTGAAGAGAAGACTTCTAAGCTTAAGCTGAACCCAATGGAAAGCATGATGACTTTCGAAACTGCTAAAGGTTTCGTTGCTGGTCAAGCTGGTCCTAACTATCCTGCACCTGTTGAAGCGATTAAAGCGATGCAGAAGCATTCGGGTATGGCGCGAGACAAGGCAATCGAAGTTGAAGCGAAAGGCTTTGCTAAGATGGCTAAGACTTCAGTATCAGCTTCTTTGATTGGTTTGTTCTTGAATGACCAGGCACTTAAAGCACAAGCAAAAGCGCTTGAGCCAAAAGCATCTGAAGTTAAGAAAGCTGCGGTTCTTGGTGCAGGTATCATGGGTGGCGGTATCGCTTACCAGTCTGCTCTAAAAGGTACGCCAATCATCATGAAAGATATCGCGCAAGCAGGTATCGATCTAGGTTTGAGCGAAGCAAGCAAGCTTCTTACTAAGCGCGTAAGCAAAGGTAAGATGAAAGCTGAGAAAATGGCTGAAGTTCTAAACTCTATCGATCCAGCACTAAGCTATGGTGACTTCGGTGACGTAGACTTGGTTGTTGAAGCGGTTGTTGAGAATCCTAAGGTTAAAGACATCGTTCTTTGTGAAGTAGAAGATCAAGTATCTGAAGATACAATTTTGACTTCAAACACTTCAACAATCTCTATTGATTTGCTAGCTAAGAACTTGAAGCGCCCAGAAAACTTCTGTGGTATGCACTTCTTCAACCCTGTACACATGATGCCTCTTGTTGAGGTTATCCGTGGCGAGAAAACTAGCGAAGAAACAATCGCTACGACAGTTGCTTACGCTAAAGCAATGGGTAAGACGCCTGTTGTTGTTAACGACTGCCCAGGTTTCCTAGTTAACCGTATCTTGTTCCCATACTTCGGTGGCTTTGCTGCGCTAGTACGTGACGGTGCTGACTTCCAGCGCGTTGATAAGATCATGGAGAAATTCGGTTGGCCTATGGGTCCTGCTTACTTGCTAGACGTTGTAGGTATGGACACAGCTATTCACGCTGGTGAAGTCATGGCTGAAGGCTTCCCTGATCGCATGAAGAATGAGTTCCGTACTGCGATGGAAGTTATGTTTGAAGATGGCCGCTACGGTCAGAAGAACGACAAAGGCTTCTACACTTACGAGCTAGACCGTAAAGGTAAGCAGAAGAAAGTGAAGGACGAAGGCGTTTACGACATGATCAAGCCTGTTGTTCTTAACAACAATGAATTTACAGATGAAGAAATCATCGAGCGTATGATGGTTCCTCTATGTATCGAGACTGTACGTTGTCTTGAAGATGGTATCGTAGAGACTGCAGCAGAAGCTGATATGGGTCTTATCTTCGGTATCGGCTTCCCTCCATTCCGTGGTGGTGCGCTTCGTTACATCGATTCTATCGGCATCGAAGAATTTAATAAGATCGCTGACAAGTATGCTGATCTAGGTGCTCTTTACACTCCAACAGAGGGTATGAGAGAAATGGCTAAAACTGGCAAGAAGTTTTTCGGCTAATCGCTGAAACAGAATCGAACGGAGAATATCTATGAGTCTTAATCCAAAAGATGTCGTCGTCATCGATGCAGTACGTACCCCAATGGGTCGTGCTAAAAATGGCTGTTTCCGCAATGTACGTGCTGAGACACTTTCAGCTACGCTGATTGATGCTATTTTTGATCGTAACGAAAAATTGAACCCTAATGACGTTGAAGACGTAATCTGGGGTTGTGTTAACCAAACAATGGAGCAGGGCTTTAACGTTGCTCGTCAAATTTCATTGTTAACTAAAGTTCCTCACGCTGCTGGCGCTCAAACGGTTAACCGTTTGTGTGGTTCTGCGATGAGTGCAATTCACACAGCTGCACAAGCAATCCAAACCGGTAACGGTGACGTGTTTGTTGTGGGTGGTGTTGAGCACATGGGTCACGTATCCATGACTAAAGGTTTCGACCACAACCCAGCAGCAAGTAAGTACTCTGCAAAAGCATCTAACATGATGGGTCTAACGGCTGAAATGTTAGCTAAAATGCACGGTATTTCACGTGAAATGCAAGATGAGTTTGGCGCGCGTTCACACCGTCTAGCTCACGAAGCTACATTGGAAGGTCGTTTTAAGAACGAAATCGTTCCAGTTGAAGGTCATGATGAGAACGGTTTTAAAGTTCTTATTGAGGACGATGAAACAATCCGTCCAGAAACGACTGCAGAGTCTCTAGGCAAGTTGAAGCCAGCTTTCAACCCTAAAGGCGGTACAGTAACTGCGGGTACGTCTTCACAGCTTACAGATGGCGCAGCAGCAATGTTGTTGATGTCAGCTGAGAAAGCAGAAGAGCTTGGCCTTAAGCCACGTGCTCGTATCGTTTCAATGGCTGTTGCAGGTTGTGATCCAGCTATCATGGGTTACGGCCCAGTTCCAGCAACTAAGAAAGCACTTAAGCGTGCTGGTCTTACCATTGAAGATATCGATTTCTGGGAGCTTAACGAAGCTTTCGCAGGTCAGTCTTTGCCAGTAATGAAAGATCTTAAGTTGCTAGATGTTGCAGAGACTAAAGTTAACCTGAATGGTGGTGCGATCGCTTTGGGTCACCCACTAGGTTGTTCAGGTGCACGTATCTCAACGACTTTGTTGAATGTTCTTGAAGATAAGGGCGGCAAATATGGTGTTTCTACCATGTGTGTAGGTCTTGGTCAGGGCATCTCAACAATTTGGGAACGTCTGTAAGACCATCTTTGATAAGCACGCTCCCAGGAAAATTGCTTAGGCAATAGGAAGTATTCTTCGGGAGTGTGTCTTAATAAGATAAGAAAAAACCGCAGTTTTGGCTGCGGTTTTTTTGTTTTAAGAGGGGGTAGATTTACTTGAGTCGACTCACTACTTCTATTTTTGCTCAGTTGAAGTGTCGGTACATTCGTTTTGATTGGTTTCCGTTTCTGCTGAGTCGCTGATCGGTTTTTTCTTTTTTGCCTTCTTGGCTTGAGGTTTGATCAAGTTACCTTCGCCTACGACACGGTTTGTTCGTTTTGCTTCGGTCAGGAGTTCGCTTAGCTCTCGTATGCGGGTGTTTTTCGTATCATTATCTATGCTGGTCTTTTTCAGCAAGTCCAGAGCTTGCTTGATATGCATCTGATACATCGTCATATCGCCTTCCTCAGCGAAGCTGTCGGCCTGGTATAAGTTACTATTTATGTTGAGCTCGACCTTGACTGTTTGCAGATGAATTTGCAGCTCCTGGCACTTTGCCGCCGTTAATGAGCCTTTATTGCGATAGATGTCGAGTAACTTACTGATTTGACCGATTTGGCTTTGTGCCTGGGTCAGTTCAATATCACTGGTGACATAACAGGCGACTTTATTTTCTCGTTGTCCGCTTTTGAAGTTTAGTAACTTTCCCTCTTGAGTTCGTAAGTGGGAAAGAATTAATTGATCGTCGGGGGCTAATTGCTGCGCTGCTTTTAAGGCGTTCACTGCTAAAGATTGAACTTGGGTGATCAGTACGTAGCTTTCATCAATTTTTAATAAAAGTGAGGTGTAGCTTAATAGCTCATCAGCTTGTTGCCTTAGTTTGTTAATGCGAAGCTTGCGCTTTTTCATTGCTTGTTGGCGGCTATAACTTATGCCACTGGCAACCATTGAGATAACAATGATGGAGGCTATCAAAGATATTATAAGTGTACTATTCATGTGGACTATGTTTCAGGCTTTATTCCCTTTAAGTGTAGCAAAGGCTTTAAAAATGCTAGCTAGTTTGTTCAAAAATCAGAAAAAAACATTGCAATGACTTGACCCTTTAGCTACAAATCAATATATATGTCGCCTTATATATTCAACTTATTCTCACGTTTGTTCTTTTTAGGGTATGTTTTGCTGAAAAAATATACAGCTAGATTGCAGCGTATGAGCAACCACTTTAGTTTGGAGTTTTATGGGTAAGTCCCTCGTTATTGTCGAGTCACCAGCAAAAGCTAAGACAATTAATAAATACCTCGGTTCTGATTACATCGTAAAGTCCAGTGTGGGGCATATTCGTGATTTGCCTACCTCGGGGGGGGGGTCTACCAGTACGCCTCAAGAGCGTGCTAAACAGGCTGCTGCTACACGTAAGATGAGCCCGGAAGAAAAAGCGGTTCATAAAGCGCGTAAAGCCAAGGAACAGCTAATTGCCCGTATGGGGATCGACCCGGAAAATGACTGGGAAGCACGCTATGAAGTGCTGCCTGGTAAAGAAAAGGTTGTTACCGAACTCAAGAAGCTCGCTAAGAATGCCGATCAAATCTTTCTCGCAACCGATTTGGATAGAGAGGGAGAAGCCATTGCTTGGCACTTAAAAGAAGCAATTGGTGGCGATGATGAACGCTATAAGCGCGTTGTCTTTAATGAGATTACCAAGAAGGCAATTCAAGGAGCTTTTGAAGTGCCGGCAGAATTGGATCAATCTCGCGTTGATGCTCAACAAGCCCGCCGTTTTCTGGATCGGGTGGTTGGCTTTATGGTTTCACCTTTGCTTTGGGCGAAGGTGGCACGAGGACTTTCAGCCGGTCGTGTACAGTCTGTTGCTGTACGCCTGATTGTTGAGCGTGAGAAAGAAATTCGAGCGTTTGTCCCAGAAGAATATTGGGAAATGTTTGCTGACCTCTGTGCTGGTAAAAAAGGTGATACACGCTTTCAGGTCAGTCGCTATCAAGGTAGCGCTTTCCGTCCGGTAAATGCTGATCAAATCAAAGCTCACCAAGAGGCATTGAATAAAGCCGCGTTTGCAGTTTCCAAACGAGAAGACAAACCGACAAGCTCCAAGCCTAATGCTCCGTTTATTACTTCTACTTTGCAGCAAGCAGCCAGTACTCGATTAGGTTTTAGTGTAAAGAAAACCATGATGTTAGCTCAGCGTCTTTATGAAGCGGGCTATATCACCTACATGCGTACTGATTCGACGAACTTGAGTGAAGATGCTGTCAACGCATGTAGAGATTATATCGCTGAGAACATGGGTAGTAAGTATGTGCCTGATGCGCCGAGACTATATAGTAGTAAAGAGGGAGCTCAGGAAGCTCACGAGGCGATTCGTCCATCTGACGTAACGGTGCTTACCTCAGGCATAAAAAGCCTTGAGAAGGACGCTGAGAGACTGTACGACTTGATTTGGCGTAACTTTGTGGCCTGTCAGATGAATAATGCCGAATTTTTGAGTTCGTCTTTGGAAGTGACAGCGGGTGACTTTACACTTCGTACGCGTGGTCGTGTTATGAAGTTCGACGGTTTCTTGAAAGTGTTGCCGTCGAATAGCAAGAAAGACGATGATGTCATCCTTCCTGATCTTCAGGTTGGCGATGAACTATCTTTAGATAAACTGGATCCCAAGCAGCATTTTACCAAACCGACTGCGCGCTATTCAGAAGCCGCTTTGGTTAAGGAATTGGAAAAAAGAGGGATCGGTCGCCCTTCAACTTACGCAGCGATTATTTCAACGATCCAGGATCGTGGCTATGTGAAGCTTGAAAACAAGCGTTTCTACGCCGAGAAGATGGGGGATATTGTTACCGATCGTTTGGTTGAATCTTTCTCTGAGCTGATGGACTACAGTTTTACCGCTCAGATGGAAGAACAACTGGATGATGTTGCTCAAGATGAAAAGGACTGGAAAGCGGTTCTTAATGATTTCTACGACCATTTCACAACTCAACTAGACCAAGCACAGTCGCTTGATGGTGGTATGCGTGAAAATGATCCAACCGAGACAGATATTCCTTGCCCTAGTTGTGGTCGTCATATGCAGGTTCGTACGGGTAGTACGGGCGTGTTTTTGGGCTGTTCAGGTTACTCCTTGCCGCCAAAAGAGCGTTGTAAATCGACGATCAATCTTGTACCGGGTGATGAAATCGCCAGTGCAGATGATGAGGAAGGCGAGTCAAAACTTTTGCGTAAGAAGCGCCGTTGTTCAATTTGTTCAACCGCCATGGACAGTTATCTGATCGATGAGCAACGTAAGCTACACGTTTGTGGTAACAACCCGGACTGTTCTGGGTATGAAGTTGAAGAGGGTGAGTTTAAGATCAAGGGCTATGATGGCCCTGTATTAGAGTGTGATAAGTGTTCATCAGAAATGCAGCTTCGCACCGGCCGCTTTGGTAAGTACTTTGGTTGTACCAATGAAGAGTGTAAAAATACTCGTAAGTTATTGCGAAATGGTGAAGCCGCGCCACCGAAGATGGACCCAGTGCCGATGCCTGAATTAACTTGTGAGAAGGTTGAAGATACTTACATCTTACGAGATGGGGCTGCGGGATTATTCCTCGCGGCAAGTAAGTTCCCGAAGAATCGTGAAACTCGTGCTCCCTTAGTGAGTGAACTGCTGCCTCATAAAGATGAAATTGATACTAAGTATGAATTTCTTTTCTCAGCGCCGGTGAAAGATAATAAGGGCAATCCGTCGATTGTCCGTTTTAGCCGCAAGACGAAAGAGCAGTATGTGATGTCTGAAGAAAAAGTCGAAGAGAAGGTTAAAGCTACTGGCTGGTCGGCTCATTACCAGGATGGAAAGTGGGTTGAGACATTGCCTAAAGCTAAAAAGGCAAAAGCTAAAAAGAAGTAGCGAGTTGTCAGACATAAAAAAAGCCGCGCTAAGCGGCTTTTTTTATGTCCATCATTTACGTAACCTTTCAAGTAAGCTGGAGGTATCCCACCTTGCACCACCCATATCCTGTACATCTGCGTAAAACTGGTCAATCAGCGCCGTTAGGGGAAGTTTTGCGCCGATATTCCGAGCTTCAGATAAACAGATGTTTAAGTCTTTGCGCATTAGATCTACGGCAAAACCGTGTTCGTATTCGGCATCGATCATGGTGTCTGAACGATTATCCATTTGCCATGATTGCGCAGCTCCTTTGGATATCACATCGACGACTTGCTTGCAGTCCAGGCCAGCTTTCTCTGAGAAATGGATGGCCTCGGCCAGCCCTTGTACCACACCGGCTACGGCCATTTGATTGGCCATTTTGCAGAGTTGTCCTGAGCCGCACGGGCCAAGCAGGTTCATTGCTTTGGCATAGTGCCGCATAAGGTCGCTTGCCTGTTTGAAAGCTGCTTCTTCGCCGCCGCACATAATGGTTAGCTGGCCATTAATTGCACCCTGTTCGCCGCCAGAAACGGGAGCGTCGATAAATGCCATACCTTTTTGCTTAGTGCTGGCGTCAATACGTCTAGCGAGTTCAGCGGAAGCGGTGGTGTGATCGATAAAAAGTGTTTTGCTATCGCATTGGGCGAGCAGGCCTTGTTCGGACAGGTAGACCTCTTCGAGATCTTTATCATTGCCGATGCAGCTTATGACGAGGTCGAACTTATGATCAATCTTCTTAAGGTCTAGCAGTATTTGGCCTTCATACTCTTCGAGCCAACGTTGGGATTTTGAGGTACTACGATTGTAGACGTGAAGGTCACAATGTTTGGAAAGGTGACCAGCCATAGGATATCCCATTACCCCTAAACCTATGAACAAAACTTTAGTTGTCATGGAATGTTGCTCCAAGTATTTAATTATTCTCTGCTAGTGGTAAGGTCAAGGTAAAGCAGGTGCCTTGATTCGCTTCGCTCTGAACATCAATGCTACCTTTGTGTTTTTTAATTACAACCTGGACAAAATTCAAACCTAAACCTGCACCTTTATCGCCGCTTAATTCTGTCTGTCTTTGGCGGTGAAAGCGCTTGAAAATAAAAGGAAGCTCTTCAGGACTGATGCCAAAGCCTTGATCTGAAATATCGATAATCGCCTTATCTTGAGTACAACGGGTTTTAATTGTAACCGTTGTGTCTTCAGGGCTGTATTTGACAGCATTGGAAAGCAGGTTGGTGATAGCTCGCTCAATCAACTCTGCATTGCCGAGTAGCCAGATAGGTTCTTCATCAGAGAACTCTAGATTAATGCCTTTCGCTTTTGCCTGTTGGGACAAGGAGTCAATGCTATCTTCGACTGCATTGAGCAGGTCAAACTCATAAAAGCTTTGCTCGGCGCTCTGTTCTGCGCGAGTGATTTGCAAAAATTGGTCTGACAGATTCAAGCTTCTTTTGGCGTGGCTTTCAATTTCATCAATTAGCGTGCTATCCCAGTTGATTCGACCAGTTCTGAGCCCGTTAAGCATGGCTAGCTGTGATACCAGCGGAGAACGGACATCGTGAGATAAAAAGTCAATAAGCTGATTTTTTTCACGCTGTTGTTGGCGAATTTCGGTGATATCTGAAAGTGTGATCATCAAGCCTGCGTCAATGTCTTCATCGACAATAAAGGGGGCGCAATGAACCTGAACGTCTCTATCATTTAACTGGATTTCATCATTGGTCTGTGCGCCGTTGACTAATACCTTACTCATATTTTGACTTAGCTGAATGTTTTGTTGGGGGTCAAACAATGTACAAATAGCTTGTCCTAGTAGCGTTCCGTTTGATTCAGAAAACCAAGTTTGAGCATGACTATTGGTAAATACGATTAAGCCAACAGGGTCGGTAACAAATACCGCATTGGGAATTTCTTCGAAGCCTTTTGATATAAAGGTTCTCATGTCTTGCATGGAATGTATTGCTTCACGTACCTGTGATATTCGATTGGCAACCTTCTCATAATATCGGGGCTTATTGCGTGCTAGTGGTGTTGTGAAGTCGAGTTTGTTTAGATAGTCCTGATGTTCAGATAGGTTGGTTGGATGAGCCCATACAAAGCCCATATGGTAGAAGGATGTCACGCCAGAGTCAGATTCCTGAGCTAGGGTTATCCAGCTGGTGTGCCCATCATGCATCCACTTGTTTGTTGATTTTAAGCGCTGGTAACTAAGCGGCGTATGTTCATCTTGCAGAATAATTTGCTTATCTTTAAGTAGAACGTAGTGCTTAGGTTTTAGCAGGGCATTTAAAGATTCGAAGATTTCTTGCACCGGGTGCTGACCGATATGACGGAAGCTAATCGCAGGTTCTTTTTCAAGCCTTTCCAACTCATGGTTTAAAAATTGGTTTAGCTGCCGCATGCGTTGCCAGCTCCACAAAGGGTATGCGAGTAAAATACCAATGATTGCATTAATGGGTGGAAACCAGGTCTTATCTAGTAGTATTAGTAGGTAGCTAAAACTAAAAACCAACAGTACTAGCAGGATCGCAGAAGGTAAGACATGCGTTGGTTTGAGTCGCGGAAACAGCAGGATAGGGATCATGATGAAAGCAAATGTCAGCAAGTAAGCCCAAACCGAATCAACAGGTCGAATAGCGGTATTATTAAGTAGTGCAGAGTAGGCGTTGGCATGGAGTTCAACGCCAGACATTGAGGTGCCGCTTCTTGATACAGGCGTTGGAATAATATCGCCTAGACCTGCAGCCGTTGCGCCGATCAAAATGGTCTTGTCGCGAAATGCTTCAGCAGGTACTTGGTCAAGCATAACCTCCAGATAGCTGTAGGTCGGAAATGTGCCGCCAGGGCCAGCAAAAGGTATTAAGCGATATTGGGTGTTGACTGACATATAAGGAGAGTTACTTGATGCTACCATGCGAATATATTGGATCATGGGGTTAACTTCGCTTGCCATCGCCATTGATAAGCTAGGCCAATGAGCATCGCCGACACCTGAGTTCAAATATAGTCCGCGCGCAAGTCCGTCTTGGTCCAGGTCAACATGGACATGACCCATACCTCTGGCAGCTTCAACCAGTTTAGGTATCGGAAGAATTTCAACAAGTGTTCCGCCGTGAGTCAGCGGTTGTAGGTGCAATGGCAGTAGAACGTTGCCGTTATTCTTGATCGCTGCTGCGAGGGCAAGGTCATCTTCTGGGTGCGAAGCGCTTTTTTCTGAAAAAAGTATATCTAAGGCAATCAGTGCGGTGTTGTACTGCGTTAGTTTTTCAATTAGCTGTGCATGGATTGCACGCCGCCATGGCCATTGGCCAATACTATTGAGACTCTTTTCATCTATGGCGATGATAACCGTATTTTCGTCAGCGGGAACCGGGGTGAGGTTTATTGCGGTGTCGTAAGCCAAGAGATCGAGGCGCTTGGCCGCTTGTGTATAGACCAAAAAAGCGCTCACCACGAGTAGGGCGAGAGTCAAAAGGTACTGCGCATAAGGCCTGGATTCGGGAATGTTTCTAGCCATAAGGTTCTATTATTATTGCTGTCGTTGTTGGGCCGAACGCATCTTAGCAAAAATGTTCGCTGTCATGTGAAAAAATGATATGCGCCGATGACAGTACGAACATTATTGTTGCAAGGCAACATATTATTCATTTTCAATATATAGCTCTTTGATTGGGCCAAAGTCTGAACTGAATAGTTCGTTGCCAATTCCCTTAACCCGAGCGAAATAGCGCTTTCCAGGTGTTAATCTTAGGTGGGCTCGAGCCTTGGCAATGGTCTGTTCTTTCAGAATGTTTTCGAAGCTTTTGCTATCAGACACCTGCAATATGTAGGCTTGGGTATTGTCTACTTTATTCCAGAACAGGCCAACTTGGCTGTCGATATAGTTAACACTTAGAATCTTCACGGGTTTCAATATACCGCGGACAGAAAAGTTACGCACTTCGCTATTCGCTGTTTCGCCGTCATCTGCAAGCGATACTACGCGCCAATAGTATGAGCCGGGCATCAATGCTTTCCTTGGTGCAATCTGCTGCGCTGCATCAAAGTCTGTTTGGCTGATTAGCAGGTTGAAACCTTTGTCTTTGGAAATCTGTAGTTTTCCGAGCGTATCCGGTTTAACAAAGTTCCAGCTAAATGTAGGTTTGGTACTATCAAGTATGCTTTTGGCAAGCGGCGCAATGAGTTTTGCTTGCTCTGTGCCAATGTCCACTGCTATGCGTGTAACGGAGTCGACACCCTCAAAACCATTAGCGTCAATGGCGCGCATGGAAACGTCATACTCACCATTCTCAATATGTTCCAACTCAAGTTCAGGCTTTTGTATTTTCCCTTGCTTAACAAGTTTTCCATTTTGCTTATTGTCAGTGAGTTGAACTCGATAAGCTTCGGCGCTTTTTTGTTCTTCCCAAGACAGAGTTGAAGGAAGGTCGTCTACAACTCTCTCTGCAAATAGTGCTTTGGGGGCGTCAGCTAACTTTGTCTGCTCAATAATCGCGCTACCTTTTTTGATGCGCGCACCGTTGCCTGCAAAAACTTGAGTCGTCCCATGTTCACCAGCAAAAGAGACTTCACCTTCAATAACTTCCAGCTGTGTTTCATTACCCTGGGTACTCAAACGAAATTCAGTTCCGCGCACGGCTGCTACCGCCGATGGGGTGGTAATCTCGTAGCGAGATCCTTTAACCAAGGGTGTAACCTCAGTGGACAGTGAGCCTCTCTTGAGCCTTAGTCGCGTATCAACCATGCCAGTCTTGCCAAAGTGGGACAGTTTATTGAAGACCAGGTTGGAATTTTCTTCCAAGCGAATGGTTGAGCTGTCTGCAAACTCAATTAAAACATTACCTTTTTTTGTCGCAACTTCATCACCGACACGAATATTCATATTTGTTTTGAGTAGCTTAAATACACTCTTGCTGGCGCGTTTGATCAAGGCACTACCAGAAACTGACTTGGCAACAGCCGGTTTTGGTTGATGTTTTAGCCAGTGCATAGGGATTTTAATAATTGAGCCAGGGGCCAGGGCCGAGACCTGTTCAATCTTGTTATAACGTATTAAATCAGTCCAGGTGTGCTGTCTGTTGAGAAGGCCTTGACTGACTTTTTGCAGGTTGTCGCCAGGGCGCAGCGTGTAGTGCCACTCTTCCACCTGAGGTGTTTGAGCAAACGATACCGAAGTTAGCAAGACGCTAGAAATAGCACAAGAAAGGCATAAGAGCATGACGAAGTTGATGACTGTCGTCGTTAGTTTATGGATATCAATACGTCCAAATTTCATAAATAAATCATGCTCACTACATTATTAATATCAAAGCTTCTAGCCAAGAGCAGGTTAAGAGCTGCTGTCCTTATCTCTAGTCGCCAACTTTTTCCAGCCTGTACCCATGTTGATAAACTGTTTTCACGCGAAATCCGTTCTCAGGTTTGATATGCAATTTGCGTCTTAAGCGACTGACATGCGTATCGACGGTCCGAGTATTGATGTTGATAGAAATTCCCCAAACCCTTTCCAACAGGTAGTCTCTGGATAGTAGGCGCCCAATGTTCTGAAACATGAAGACGGCTAAATCAAAATCTTTATCGGTCAGTGGCACGTCTTCACCAAAAGACACGATGGTTCTTTTAGTCAGATTAATCACATAAGGGCCAATAACCATCTCCTCTTGCTCTTCTACCTCGTTTGCGGAGCGTCTTGCTAAGGCGTTGACTCGAGCTTTTAACTCTCCAGGTCTGGCTGGTTTGACAAGATAGTCGTCAGCGCCTGCATCAAGGGCCGTTATAATATCGGCTTCGCTATCTCTGGAGGTCAGAAATATTACAGGTATCCGCCAGCTAAGCTCTGAGCGAATCGATTTAAGAACTTCGGTACCTTCCATGTCTGGAAGCTGCCAATCAAGGATTAACAAGTCATAACTGTTATGTAGTACTTCGTATAAAAAAGATTTGCCAGTCTGAAAGAAATCACAACTATGTTGGTTTTCTACCAGCATCGCACTAAGGTTTTGTGCTTGTTCCAGCTCGTCTTCTAACAAAGCAATTTTCATCATTATCCCCTAAATATATGTTCTGTATTATTTTTTTGTGTTTTTTCTAGTGTAGATGCTTTTTCTGAATTGTCTTGGAAATTAGCTAATATCCTACAGATAATACATGCTGAATCATTATCAAGATTGTTCTAAATTGTAATGCTTTTGTAGTTTTGTTTTCGTGGCACTGGAGGGCAGTTTTAAGCAAGTGATCATTTTGCTCGCTTTATCATGATTTAGAGATTAGTATCAGACCCCCTTGAATAGCGAGTTTCGCTGTTATAATGCTTAATTACATAGATGAAATGGTTGTACTAAGATGTCGCGTCAAAAAGAGATTCAGGACTTGTTGAGTAACAATTTTGAACTTGAGTTTATAGAGGTATTAAATGAGAGCCATATGCATAGCGTGCCTCCTAACTCTGAGACTCACTTTAAGGTGACTTTGGTTACTGAGGATTTTGAGGGAAAGTCTAAAGTTGCTCGTCATCAAAGTGTCTATGCCTTGCTTGGTGGCTTAATGGAGCAAGGCCTACATGCTTTGGCACTACATTTATATGTTCCGCAAGAATGGTCGAGTATCATGGGTGAGAAATCACCAGAGTCCCCAAACTGTATGGGTGGCTCTAAATAGTACAGCTGTAGCAGGCCAGAACCCTAAATAGCTGATAGATATTCAATTGGAATTGCCCTTTATTAGGAGTAGGTACGATGAGTCAATTTTTTCAGATTCATCCTGAGAACCCTCAGGCGAGGTTGATTAAACATGCGGCAGAGATCATTGAAAGCGGTGGTGTGATTGCTTATCCGACTGACTCTGCGTACGCACTAGGTTGCCATTTAGGCGACAAGAAGGCCGCCGATAAAATTAGGCAGATTCGAAAGCTTAATGAAAAGCATAACTTTACACTGGTATGTCGTGACCTAACGGATATATCAACCTACGCTAAAGTTGATAATCAACAATACCGCCAGATAAAGGCACACACACCGGGCCCTTATACGTTTATTCTCGATGCGACGACTGAAGTTCCGCGGCGTTTAATGAACCCAAAGCGACGTCAAATCGGTATCCGAATTCCGGACAACGAAATTGCTTTAGCCTTGCTGGAAGAGCTTGGTCAGCCAATAATGAGTACAACGCTTATTTTGCCTGGTGATGATATGCCTATGACTGACCCTTACGAGGTTCGTTCTTTGTTAGAGCATACGCTTGATTTGGTTATAGATGGTGGCTTCTGTGGCTTTGAGGCAACCTCTGTGGTGAACTTATCAGGCGAAGAAACGGAGATTGTTCGTAAAGGCTGCGGTGACATCTCGGCTTTCGAGGGCTAAGTATCACCGCTTGTTTAGGCGGGTACGGTTTATGCGTTTATCGTTAAGCGGAAGCTGTTATCCTTCGACAGAGCTGCTTGCTCACTATTATTGGTGATTTTGTTGGTTTTCAGTGCTTCATAGCGATGGGCGATATCATTTAATTTGTTATGCTCATTTTGTTCGCTAATTAGCTCATTAAAGAGATTATTACCAACTCCATATGCACCAGAAATCTTCACGACATTGTCTACGTAATCAAGTGTAGGCTGCTGTTTGCTCAAACGCTGAAAAGCCTCTTTAAAGTGTTTGTTGTTGTTAAGGTCAGTACTTATTTTTTCATGATCGCTTGGGCGCATCGCGCCTTTGATCTCAATGTTGCCGTAAATATCCTTCTCTACACTTAGCTGGGTTCTCGGGTTTAAGTTGTACTCAGCAAGCTTATTACGCAGAGTTTCCTTGAGGAAGGCTTTATCTTGGCCTAACTCCGTTTTGAATGTTTCAACATTTACCTTTTTACTTTGACTTTGAATGCCTAGTCTTAATAAAGTGACCGCATCGTCTAGCAATACTCGCTTTTCTGCTTGTTCTTTGCGTCTGGCACTGTCGTCTGCGTGGCTGCTGTTTTCAGTACCGTTTTGAGAGTCCTGACGTTGTAGTTGCTGAGGGATCTGTAAGGCTTGTTCTGTTGATATATGTGCCATGGTTATTTGCTCGCTAAGTTCCAGTTCGGCAATCAATGACCGTTTTCTGACAAAAAATGCTAGTTATCTAAGGAATAGCAAATTAAATGCCAAGCTTGTTAGGCGGCTAGGGTAAGTTAACATGGAATTGTCCCACCCCTAGATTTGAATAGCTGCTGGCAAAGAAGGGCTTTGCTTACTAGACTGCAGGGATTTGGTTTCTTAATAATTAGGCAATCTTGTTCTATGTCAGAAATGTCAGCGTATCGCGCACCGGTTTTACCTATTATTCTCACATTGTTGACGACGCTGGGTTGTTTTTATATACCCACCAAACTCATATTTATACCGGTTGTTCTAACCTCAATTGCTTGGGCTTGGGCCCACTATGCAAATGTGCAGAGTCTTCGTAGTCGTTATGCGGGACAAGAGCGATCACTGCTAAATGATAAGGCCACTGAACTCACTCAGGAAGCATGCGCAGTAATGAGTGAACAAGCAGAGCTTGTGAAGGAAAATCTTGTCCACATTAATCAGAAGGTGACTGAAAGCGCTGATCAGATTAGTGCCAGTTTTACCGGAATATCTCAGAAATCTGAACGACAAAGAGAGCTCTTGTTAAAAGTTGTTGCTATGGTCCATGAGGATGAAACAACAAGTGGAGAAGAGCAAGTAACAGTCAGGCAATTTGTTGATGAGTTGATGGGGATAATAGATAGTTATGTCAGATTATTGGTTGAGGTGAGTGAAAAAAGTATCTTTGCTGTTCACCGAATCGAGGATATGTCACATCATTTTGAACAAACTTTTACCTTGCTAGGGCAGATCAGGGGTATTGCTGATCAAACAAATTTATTGGCATTAAATGCGGCAATCGAGGCAGCGAGAGCTGGTGAAGCCGGCAGAGGATTTGCCGTGGTTGCTGACGAGGTACGTACCTTGTCGCAAAACTCAAACACCCTTAATGACAAAATATTTGAAACATCTGAGAACACAAAGCGCGCGATTGATGGTGTAAGCAAAATTGTGGGAGAGATCGCATCCTTGGATATGAATATGGCGATCAGTGCGAAAGCCCATGTCGATGAAATGCTTGTAGATTTGGAGCAAACAAATGTCACCATTGAAAATACTATGGATGAAGCTTC
Organism: Oleiphilus sp. HI0132; assembly: GCF_001635845.1. Taxonomy (NCBI): domain Bacteria; kingdom Pseudomonadati; phylum Pseudomonadota; class Gammaproteobacteria; order Oceanospirillales; family Oleiphilaceae; genus Oleiphilus; species Oleiphilus sp. HI0132. The sequence goes on from NZ_LWGJ01000158.1 coordinate 16,609, forward strand.
CGCTTATACAGAAACGTTAAAAGTGGACGTGGCTGACGCGGTCAGGAGTTCACAGTTTGCTGATAATGTTAGTGCCGATATTAACTCTTTTCTGCAACAAAACTCTTTGTTACAAGAGGCGCTGAATAAGGTAAGGAGTGTGTCCAGTGAAGCCGAAATACTCGACTTATTGCAAGAGATTGGCAAGCAAAAGAGTGGCTCTAAGAGCAGTGTTGCGGCAGAAGCGAGTGATGACAATGTCTCATTGTTTTAACGCAAAATATTAATCAATAGCGTGGGTGGGTAGTACAGACAATGGGAATGAATGTTCTAATTGTGGACGATCATGAATCGAATCGTATTCTAGTAAGGTATTTGCTTGAATCCGAAGGCCACGACTGCATCGAAGCTGAAAATGGGCAGATAGCAGTCGAGCAGTTTGATGAGCACCAGCCAGACTTTGTTCTGATGGACATTGTCATGCCTGTTATGGATGGCTATGAAGCCGCGTCCTTAATTAAAAAGCGCGCAGGCGATACCCATGTTCCTATTATTTTTCTGACAGCAAAACATGATGAGAAATCTTTGCTTGCTTGCCTGGAGAGTGGTGGAGATGATTATTTACCAAAGCCCATTAATGGCATTGTTCTAAAAGCGAAGATTAAGGCTCATGCGAGAACTCAGGAGCTTACCCAGCAAGTTCATGCGAAAAACAGTGAGCTAACCCGTCTACACGCGACATTAACGCAAGAACATGAGATGGGGCGTCATGTATTAAATCATACGCTCAAGAGGAGCTTGCAGAACTGTAAAAATGTTAAAAGCTATCTTTCTTCAATGTCGACCTTTAATGGCGATATCTTTCTTTTGGCCGAAAATCCAAGTGGTGGTTTATATGCTTTTCTCGGTGACTTTACTGGTCATGGTTTAGCTGCAGCAATTGGTACGATTCCTGTCTCGCAAGCATTTTTCTCCATGTGTGAAAAAAGTATGCCGATTATGGAAATTGCGTCTTCGATGAATAAGTCCTTAAAGTCCTTTTTGCCTGAGTACATGTTTTGCGCCGCGACACTAATACATGTGCCAGAATCGGGAGATAAAGCATTAGTATGGGCAGGGGGGTTGCCAGATGCGTATATTACAAGACCTGGGGAGGGGCTTGTAAGTGTCGTAAAGTCGAGACATATGCCGCTCGGTATCGTGCCGGCAGAGCGCTTCAATAGTGAGATAGAACTACACGAATTACGTTATGGTGATAAGTTGTTTATGTTCACTGACGGAATTCTTGAAGGAAGCCCTACAGACAGTGATGAAATGTTTGGTGAAGAACGAGTGATGGACTCACTTGACCGCCGAGTGAAAGAGGGCGGGCAAGAGCGTGTGTTTGACGGCCTACTGGATGACTATCATAGCTTCAGCCAAGGTTCTGCGCAGCAGGACGATATCTCTTTGGTTGAAATCACCGCAGGCCCAATTGATAATTCTAGTGTAATAGATCTTGAACCAAAGACGAATTTGCCTTGGTCAGTTAATGTCGATCTTGATGCAGAGAGAATACACTCTCAGCCTGACCCCATTGTGCAGGTCATTAAAGTGTTGCCAGCAGATCTGTTTTTGTACCGTCGAGCCGATATGATCAGGACTATTTTGTCTGAGCTTTACTCCAACTCGCTGGAGCATGGTTTATTAGCCTTAGACTCTACTATAAAAGGCAGTCATGACGGATTTACAAAGTACTATCAGCAGCGTCAGGAACGGATGGACGCCTTGGATGCGGGCCGCATTAGCATTAGTGTGAGCTTTGATTACGAGCGTTCCGGTAGTGAGTTGAAAATAAGTCTCAGAGATACCGGGAAAGGCTTTGATTTTGCTTCACAGAACGAAGACCTGGCAATGAATACTAAACCATGGGGGCGCGGAATTGCGCTGGTCCGATCTCTGTGTGAAACGGTTGAATATAGTGATGAAGGCCGCTGTGTCGAGGCGACCTTGGCACTTAATCCGAATGATAGAAAAGAAAGATATCCACCAATTGCTCCGGCATAATTTCTTCGAATTGGGATAAAAGCTTTTCGTTTCGACGTATTTCTTGAAACTCATCACTATCAAATAGGCCTGAAAGGGCCATGATAGGAAGTAGCAATTCGGCGGTAACATCTTCACCTTTGCAGAACCATGCCTTTTCTTTGTAGAAGAAACCTTCCATAAAGCCTGTGCACCAGCTTTCAAGACAGGCATCGTAGTGAGTTTCGCTGTCGTCATCAGTTTCATCGCTGTAGGGTAAGAGTATATCGCGGTCTTCATTAATCTCTTCAAGCAATGTCGACTTGATCTCTTCGATACAGCTTTCAATAGTGGCGATTTCAGATTCACTAAGCTCGATATCATCATTGCCAAATAGCACAGAGATAAGAGTGTTAGTGTCAAAGTCTACCGGCCCGATAACACTGGCGCATACAAGGCCGTGAAAGCCAAAATAATCCAAAGCCTCTTCATTTAGATGCTCGGCAAAAAGAATATCTTCGAGCTGTTCAATTTGTTGTTCGCTTAGTGACATTTGCTAAAACCGTATGACAGTGCAACCAATGCGTTCATGTGTGTATGGGCGCTGGTTGGGAGCGGGGTGGTATAAAAAACGAGAGTATAAACTGATTTTCCACAGATTAGTATCTGCAGTACCTGGTAAGCATAAAAAAGCCGGTAAGAACTAATTGCTCATACCGGCTCTGAGGTCTTTCAGAACTTAATTAGCGGAAATGCTATTCAGTATCTGTAGTCTGAGTTGCTTTACTGTCTTCAGCTTTTGCTGTTGATTCAGCGGGGCTCACCTCAACCTTAACAGCTGACAGCTCTGGTGACTTAGGAGCCGCCGCGCTTTCAGTTTCAGCTGATTGCGCTCTTGGGTCATTGTGAACCCGGTTAGAGCGGTTAGGTCTACGACGGCGAGCTGGCTTTTTAACTTCGACTTTATGCTCATCAGCCGGCTTCGCTTCGGCTTTAGGGCTTGTATTGCCAGTTATTTCTTTTGTCGCGCTTTCCTTATCAGCAACAGCTTGCGTCTTCGTTGGAGAGGCATCCGACTTGCTGTTTGTCGCTTTATTGCCTCGATTTCTACGAGGGTTACGGCTACGAGGTCGGCGAGTCGAAGTTTTCTCTTCGCTATCACTAGAGCTGGCATCTGATGTAGTTACTTCAGTTGCAGTTTCATCACTTGTTTCTGCTTTGCTCTCTTTTGCTGCTTTAGGCGAATCTACAGCTTTAGTTTCGGCAACTTCAGCTTTATCAGAGCTTTTATTTTCCTTGCTTTCAGTTGCAGCAGGTGCAGGGCTAGCGTTGCTACTCGCTTGAGGCAATGAACTCTTCTCTTCTACCTTAGGTTTTGAGACTTCTGCTTTAGGCTCAGTTGTAGCGACAGGCTTAGTTGTTTCCTTAAGGCTTTCGCTTGCTGTGCTAACTGCACCCTTGGTGTCAGTTTCAGCATTCTTCGTAGGAGCTTTGCTACGGCGCTCGCCACGGTTTTCTGAACGTCTACGGTTAGAAGAGCGAGTAGTGGATTTATTTTCGCTGCTTTTAGCTTCAGGCTTTGTGGTATTGGCTTCTACACTGTCGTCCGCTTTTGCTAAGGTATTGTTTACCACGGGCGCTTCTTCAGGGCGTTGTTTATCCTCATATTTCTTGGCAGGACGGTTACCGCTACGATTTCTGCGCTGCGAACCTTCTTTGTTCTGAGTGCGTGAATCGTTTTGCTTCTGGTCGCGAGTGTTCTCAGAATTTGATCTGTTGCCGCGATTATCATTGCTACGACGCGAGTCATTGTTTTGATTGCGTCGGTTACGTTGGTTGCCGCGATCATCTCTGCGATTTTCATCGCGTTGATTTCGATTTTGGCCAGACTTATTACGGTTGCGGTTGTTGCCTGAAGCGTTATCGCCAGACTGAGAGTCTCGTTGCTTGTTTCTATTCTTCTGGTTACTGCGGTTGCCTTGAGTGCTGCGCTGCTGCTTTCTAGCAGGTGCTTCATTAGCAACAGAGGAGGCTTTCTCTTCTGCGCTGAACATTGCCGATAGCTTGGATTTCAAACGCTTCATTAGGCCAGTTTCTTCGCTTTGCTCAGCTTGCTTTTGAGGTGCAGCTTCAGTTGCAGGCGCTGAAACTTGAGGTGCAGGGCTAGCATGTGAAATAGATTTAACCGCAGCTTCTTCGCGCACGACTTCTTTTGCTGCGGCTGTTGGAACTGCTTGTTCCTCTGGCTGTGTTGTTTCTATTTTGTAACTAGCTTGATCATCACTGGTTTCGTCTTCACGAAGTCTACGTAACTCATAGTGAGGCGTATCCATAGCCATGTCAGGAATGATGATAACGCGAACAGACTGCCTGCGTTCAATCTCCTGAATTTGTTGGCGCTTCTCGTTTAATAAGAAAGTAGCGACAGGAACCGGCAGGACTGCTTGGACCGAACCTGTTTTCTCTTTAGAGGCTTCTTCATACATTAGGCGCATGATTGACAGTGCTAAAGATTCAACGTCACGAATCGTACCTTGTCCGCTACAGCGAGGGCATACTGCTGCGCGGGTCTCACTTAGTGAAGGTCGTAAACGCTGTCGTGACATTTCAAGGAGCCCGAAACGAGATATCTTGCCAACCTGAACGCGTGCGCGGTCAAGTTCTAGGGCTTTACGCATGCGGTTTTCAACGTCACGTTGATTTTTTGCAGGGCCCATATCGATAAAGTCGATAACAACCAAACCACCCATATCTCGTAAACGAAGCTGGCGAGCAATTTCTTCTGCAGCTTCAAGGTTAGTTTGAAGTGCTGTCTCTTCAATGTCGCTGCCCTTAGTTGCACGAGCTGAGTTGATATCGATTGAAACAAGTGCTTCCGTTGGGTCGATAACAATTGAGCCGCCAGAAGGCAGTTTTACTTCGCGTTGGAACGCTGTCTCGATTTGAGCTTCGATCTGATAACGGCTGAATAATGGCGTTTCGTCTTGGTAGAGTTTGATCTTGCTTTCATAAGCAGGCATAACTGAACGAACGAAATTTAGAACATCTTCAAACACAAGCGGTGCGTCAACAAGTACTTCGCCAATGTCCTGGCGCAAGTAATCGCGAATAGCACGGATGATGACATTGCTTTCCTGGTATATGAGGAAAGGAGCGGGGCGGCTTTCAGAAGCGCTGGTAATTGATTCCCAAAATTGTAGAAGGTAATCAAGGTCCCATTGTAGCTCTTCTGTTGAACGACCTACGCCAGCAGTACGAACGATAACACCCATGTTGCGTGGCGTTTCAAGGCCGGACATGGCTTCTTTAAGTTGTGAGCGGTCGTCGCCTTCGATGCGGCGAGAAATGCCGCCAGCACGTGCGTTATTAGGCATAAGAACCAAGTAACGACCGGCAAGGCTGATAAAGGTCGTCAGTGCGGCGCCTTTGTTGCCACGCTCTTCTTTATCAACCTGAACTATAACTTCCTGACCTTCTCTTAAGGCTTGCTTGATATTGACCCGGCCTTTACCGGCAGCGGGGTCAAAATATTCTTTAGAGATTTCTTTTAAAGGGAGGAAACCGTGGCGCTCAGCACCAAAATCANCAAATGCAGCTTCAAGGCTGGGCTCGATACGAGTGATCTTACCTTTATAAATGTTTGCTTTTTTCTGTTCGCGAGAACTCGCTTCGATATCAAGATCGTAGAGTTTTTGGCCGTCTACAAGGGCAACACGTAACTCTTCACTTTGAGTTGCGTTTATAAGCATTCTTTTCATGAATGAAATCCAGTTTTGTGCTGGAAATCGCAGGAAGACAGCTTGGTTTAAAGTAAAATTACTCAGCTATAAATCAAGTTAGCGAGCTAACAAATTCCAATACATAGCAGCAACACCCAGTACCCGTGACAAATTCGCGGTGGGGAAGTGGCCACATATGGCGTTTGTTGGTTTTACTTCTATTTCCTAACTATTGTCTGGTCTTATTGCTTCCTTCAAATGATCTGGGCATATGTATTTATGCTCGCTCAAGTCCGGTGCTGCCTTTCAACGCTAAGAAGTAAGTGATAGTGCGTACTAACATTAATGGTCTGCGTTCAATCGCAAGACTTTGTTGTCTGCATCACTTACGGGCTATAAATTCTGTTTTCCTAATGCGATTCCACGCTTTAGTTTTATTTCCAGAGCTTAAATTGCTCTGGAATCCTAATTAATTTACGACATGACAGAGCTTTCTATACCGTGTCGTGTTGTCTGTACTTTCTACTTTTCACTCTGTTGGTGGAAAGGCTCGCTTTATGTATTCTTTTTCATTGCGTGCGTACAAAACTTTCAACGCCTATTTAGCTTGTGTCGCAAGCAAATAGCTGTCGGTTTTCTGTCTATATAATCTGTCGTCTTACTGCTCCGTGGGCTTTTAGCTATATAGTTGACTGAACTCAGCTGAATCTATATAGGGGAATGCGCCTTTCAATGTAACTTTTTTACGGGACCAGTGTGTTGAAGGTGGGCTGATGACAGTGGAAAAAACGGATGAACCAAGTTTGTATTCCTGAGATTTCTTGTCACTCACTCTATATTGTCTGTTACTGCTAATCGATCACAGCGAGCGGGCTCCTTACAACAACGCAGAAATATAGCAGTAATTACTTGTCGCAGCAAATATATCAAGTAATATGACTGATTTTTAAGGCGCATCCAAAGTTCAGGGTGATCTAAGTAGAGAATAGAATGAGTGAAAAACAAGCCGCTGAAGGTGGTGAAAAGCGCAAAACAAATGACAGGCCAGCTGTCCGCATCGTAACAGTAACGGCAAAGAATGAAGGGCAGCGAGTCGATAACTTTTTGCTTTCTCAGCTTAAGGGTGTGCCAAAGTCTAAAATATATAAAGTCATTCGAAAGGGTGAGGTGCGGATTAATAAGGGGCGCTGCAAGCCTGAAACCAAATTGGCGATTGATGACCTTGTTAGAATTCCACCGATTGTTGTTGCAAGTAGCTCTAAAGGCGCTATTAGGGTGAGTGACAATCTTCTTGAGTTTATTGCCTCAGCTATTATTTATGAAGATAAGCAGCTGCTAGTAATCAACAAGCCTTCCGGTTTAGCTGTGCATGGCGGAAGTGGCGTTAATTACGGCTTAATTGAGGCGCTACGCAAGCGTTACCCGGAAACCCAGTTTCTTGAGTTGGTGCACCGCTTGGATAGGGATACATCGGGTTGTATCTTGGTGGCTAAGTCGCGGCCTGCCTTGCGAGACTTGCATGCGCAGTTTCGTAATGATGAGGTTAACAAGATTTACCATATGGCCGTTTTCGGTAAGTGGCCAAAGCATAAAAAGCGCGTTGACGCGCCCCTTAAGAAGAATGAATTAAAATCTGGTGAACGCATTGTTGTTGTACACCAGGACGGGAAGCCAAGTCAGACCTTGTTCAAGATCTTATCTAGTGCTGAGAATTTTACCTTAGTCGAAGCTAAGCCGGTGACCGGGCGAACTCATCAGATTCGTGTTCATGCCGCATTTTCCGGGCATGCAATTGTGGGGGATGATAAGTATATCCCGCGCGATTTGGTGCAGTTTAGAGGAATGGAAAAAGCTCGATTGATGCTGCATGCAAAAGAGATTCACTTTACCTTGCCTGGCGGTAGGGCGATGAGTTTTGAGGCGCCCTACGACGAAGTATATGAAGCTAATTTGAAAAAGATGGGCTTGGTGTAGTGTTATGAAGTACCCTGTATATATATTTGATTGGGACGGGACTTTAGTCGACTCTGAGCAGCATATTGTTGCGAGTCTTGAGTATGCCGCTAATAAGCTCTCCTTGCCCGATCTCGGGCATGATGCCTATAAGAATATTATTGGTTTAGGGATGGTGGAGGCTTTGCAAAGCTTGTATCCAAGCCTGTCGGATAAGGATGTTGAAAATATGCGGCAATCTTATGCGGAGTTCTTTTTTCGCCGTGAGATGACGCAGGAAAATCTGTTTGACGGCGTTATTGAGACGCTTGAGGCGCTTAAGGCGGGTGGTCTTAGTTTGGCAGTTGCTACAGGTAAGAGTCGAAATGGCTTGAATCTCGCGTTAAAGGCGACCGGGCTTGGGCACTATTTTGATATTGAGCGCTGTGCGGACGAAACACGCTCAAAACCTCACCCAATGATGCTGGAAGAGATTTGTTCATACTATGGTGTGCCTGCGAAAGAGTGCGTGATGGTTGGCGACACGGAGTATGACTTGAAGATGGCTTCAAATTTCGGGATGGATGCAATCGGTGTGAGTTATGGGGTTCATGAAGTGAGTCGCTTGTCCGTACATGAGCCAAAAGCAATAATTGATCATTTTTCAGAGCTGATAAAGCTGAATGTAAGTTAGAGGGTAGTAAATTTTGGATTCAGAGAATAATACTAAAGAGTGGAAGTTGATTGAAAAGACTGTTTCTCAGTTAGGTGTTGAGCAGCGTAAGGCTCGTCGCTGGGGTGTGTTTTTTAAGCTGCTAACATTTGCTTATCTTTTTGTCTTATTGTTTATGATGAGCGAGGGTTTATCGCCGGATAAGATAAGTGATACTGAACAATATACCGCATTGGTTAATCTGGAAGGTGTGATTGCTTCAGGCGAAGAGGCGAATGCAGACTTTTTGGTGACGGGTTTGAGAGCAGCTTTTGAAGCTGAGGGAACTCAAGCTGTTGTCTTGCGCATTAATAGTCCTGGTGGCAGCCCGGTTCAATCAGGGTATGTTTATGATGAAATTAAACGACTTCGTGGCTTATACCCTGAAACGCCACTCTATGCAGTGATCAGCGATATTGGTGCTTCAGGTGCATATTACATTGCTGCGGCTGCGGATAAGATTTACGCTGATAAGGCAAGTTTGGTTGGTTCTATCGGTGTAGTGGCTTCAGGTTTTGGTTTTGTTGATACGATGAAGAAGCTTGGCGTCGAAAGACGTTTATATACAGCGGGAGCTCATAAGGGCTTTCTAGATCCTTTTAGCGATGAAAAGGGTGATGAGGTTGAGTTTTGGGAGTCGGTGCTGAATACCACGCATCAGCAGTTTATTGCTAAAGTGAAAGAAGGGCGTGGAGAGCGGTTGAAGGTTGATGAAGAGATCTTTAGTGGTCTGATCTGGAGTGGTGAGCAGGCCTTGGAAAAAGGTTTGGTTGATGGTTTGGGTAGTGCAGGTTATGTTGCAAGAGAAGTGGTTGGAGCTGAGGAAATTATTGATTTTACGCCGCAGCCAGACCCCTTTGAGCGCTTCACGAAAACGCTGGGTATTGCGGCAGGGAGTGCTGTAGGTAAACTTTTAACGACTAGCCCACTGACTATTCAGTAGTATGGTTTAGAATGACTAAAGGCGAGCATTAGCTCGCCTTTTTTTGTGCCTGGGAAATTCTAGCTATTCCAGAATAGTGTATTTCTTTCAGGTCGGGAAAGCTAAGTCGCTGGTCTATAACAGTATTGCTGCGTATAAATGAAGCTGAGTAGAGTTATGTACGTGGTTATCCCGGTGCCATTTTGATTTGGTCGTTGTAGGTTTGTAGCTAAATTGCAGGCATAAAAAAAGCGATCCGAAGATCGCTTTTTTGAAGGCTAGCTAAAGATTACTTAGCTGCTTTCTTTGCACGCTCTTCTTCCATTACTTTTTCAGCAACAGAGTTAGGGCATTGTGCGTAGTGATCAAATTCCATAGAGAACTGACCACGACCAGAGGTCATTGTACGTAGTGAGCCGATGTAACCAAACATTTCTGAAAGTGGTACATTTGCTTTGATGCGCACGCCAGAAGCGCCTGCATCCTGACCTTCGATCATGCCACGACGACGGTTCAAATCACCAATTACGTCACCAACGTGATCTTCAGGCGTAAATACGTCAACCTTCATGATTGGCTCAAGAAGCTTAGGTTGTGCCTTTGGAATTGACTGACGGAAAGCGCCTTTTGCAGCAATTTCAAATGCAACAGCAGAGGAGTCAACCGCGTGGAAACCACCGTCGAACAGCTCAACCTCAACATCTAGTACTGGGAAGCCAGCAAGAACACCGGTCTCCATCATGCTTTGGAAGCCTTTCTCGATAGCTGGGAAGAATTCCTTAGGTACGTTACCACCTACAACTGTAGATGAGAATGTGAAACCAGAATTCTGCTCACCTGGCTTGATACGGTAATCGATCTTACCGAACTGACCAGAACCACCAGACTGCTTCTTGTGCGTATATGAATCTTCAACTTCAGCCGTGATTGTTTCACGGTATGCAACCTGAGGTTCACCAACTTCTAGCTCAACGCCATAAGTACGGTTCAGGATGTCTACTTTGATGTCTAGGTGAAGCTCACCCATTCCGCGTAGAATTGTTTCACCTGAGTCTTCGTCAGTGTGAACCTGGAATGTTGGATCTTCTGCAACCATCTTACCGATCGCGATACCCATTTTCTCAGAACCGCCTTTGTCTTTAGGCTTAACAGCAATCGAGATTACTGGCTCAGGGAAGACCATCGCTTCAAGTGTACATTCGTGCTTGGGATCACAAAGTGTGTGACCTGTTTGAACGTTTTTCATGCCGACGATTGCAAGGATGTCACCAGCTTGAGCTGAATCTAGCTCGTTACGATCTTCAGCTTCCATCTCACACATACGGCCGATACGCTCAGTCTTACCTGTGAAGGAGTTAAGTACTGTGTCGCCTTTGTTCAGCTTACCTGAATAAACTCGGATAAAGGTAAGTGCGCCGAAACGGTCATCCATGATCTTAAATGCAAGTGCGCGGAATGGCTCGTCAACAGCAACTGTAGCAACTTCGCCAGTTGGCTCGCCCACTTCATCAGTCAATGGCTGAGGAATAACTTCTGTGGGTGAAGGCAAGTAGTCAACAACAGCATCAAGAATTAACTGGATACCTTTGTTCTTAAATGCAGAGCCACAGTAAGTAGGGAAGAATGTCAGGTCATTAGTACCTTTACGAATACAGGCTTTGATCTGTTCCGTAGTTGGCATTTCGCCTTCCATGTACGCCATCATGATGTCGTCATCAACCTCAACAGCTGTTTCAATCAACTGCTCGTGATACATGTCTACATCGTCAACCATATCGGCTGGAACGTCTTCTACTTTGAAGTTTTCAGGTAGGCCTGTGTCATCCCAAACATAAGCTTTCTTAGAAAGAATATCGACAACACCAACAAAGTCATCTTCGGTTCCGATTGGA
>NZ_LWGJ01000159.1:0-1276 GCF_001635845.1 Oleiphilus sp. HI0132
TTCAGTTTGCGGATAGGGCGGGTGCTTGCATAAGCTTTTATGGGGAAACTTTCAAAAGCTCAAACTTATCGCTTTTATTGTCTTCTGGAGAAGAGGTTCTTACGCTACATTTGGATTTAGAAGGCGAGCAAGAAACCATAACAGAGCAGCAAATTACCCGCTTCATTCCCGGGAAGTGGATTTACGATATTATCCATGCCTATGAGACCTTGATAACCTCAGAAAACCTCAAATCCATTGATGCGGCCTATAGTGACGAAGGGCTGGAGATCTTAAAACATAAGTTTGGCTTGTAAGAATTTATGCGGTGTTTGAGTGTCTTAGTGCTTAATTTCGGGTCTTAAACGAAAAATGCCGCATAAAAATGCGGCATTTTGAATAGGTGCTTCCCTTACCATTCCTTAGGTAACCAGCCTTCCTTGTTTACTTCCTTGTCCATATCCATATGTTGCTGTCATCGTCCTGACAATCAGCGTCGTCCTGATGGAAATGAATATTACGCATGTTCTTGCCTTCAGTATGTAGGTGATAATGCAAAAGCATGTAGGAAATATCTTACATTGGGAGCAAATAGTACGTTATTGAAGTGGGCCAGGCCTTTCGATACCAAAGCCTTGAGCGAAGTCTACACCAATTTCTTTTAGTGCGTCGGCGGTTTCCTGGTTTTCTACAAATTCCGCAATGGTCTGCAAGCCCGCTGCATGGCTAATACCATTGCAAGCTTCAACAATTCCACGATCAATCGGATCGTGTAACAAGTTCAAGACAAAGCTGCCATCAATTTTCAGATAATCTACTGGAATCTTCTTAAGATAAGAAAAGGAGCTCATCCCAGCACCAAAGTCATCGAGTGCAAATTTAAAACCTTCTTCTCTGATCTCGGAAATAAACTCTACGGCATCCTTAAGGTTGTCGATAGCACTGGTTTCGGTAATCTCGAAGCAAATACGTTCAGGAATGAACTCAAACTCTTTTAGTAAATGCCGAATATCTTCAAAGAAAGAGGCGTCACTAAGTGAATTACCTGACAAGTTGATGAAAAATGTTCCTTGATCCTGATACCCTAAACCTGATTCAGCCAAGTACTTAAACGCATTTTTTACCACCCATCTATGTAAACGTGGCATAAGTTTGTAGCGCTCGGCTGCGGGAATAAAGGAGCCGGGGTAAATCAGTTCTGAGTCATCATTAAGTCGAACCAGAAACTCGCCGTGTGCACCGCCACTACAGTGTTTTTGGAGGCCTTTCATGCTCTGGAAGTGGAGTATAAACAAAT
>NZ_LWGJ01000160.1:0-838 GCF_001635845.1 Oleiphilus sp. HI0132
TCGTATTGGCAATGCAACCAACAATATCGGCTGGGATAGTTATCAAAAAATCTCTTCACACAAGTCGGTTGCCTGGGCTATTCCAATTTCACTTGGGGACTCTCACAAAGGCTATAGAGTGATGGGCACCACGCAGGATTATTTCAAACACTACCGCTTTGCTGATGACAGAGGGCTGGACTTCGAGCAAGGGAAGCACTTTGACGGGGTTTATGATGCGGTGATTGGTGCTGAGATTGCGGAAAGCTTAGGCTATAAAATTGGTGATCAGCTGACCTTGGCGCACGGTGTTAACGATACCGGGTTCTCCCGGCATGATGATAAACCTTTTATACTAACTGGCATACTTGCCCGCACAGGCACGCCTGTTGATCGAACGATTCATGTTAGTTTGGAAGGTATTGAAGCATTACATATTGATTGGCAGTCGGGTACACAATCTCGGAACAAGGTCACTGCAGAACAAACGCTAGAAATGGATCTTCAACCAAAACAAATCACGGCATTTATGCTGGGCTTAAAGTCGAAAATGGAAATTTTCCGTATCCAGCGAGCGATAAACAAATACAAAAAAGAACCCTTATTAGCTGTATTGCCAGGCCTTGCTTTGGGGGAATTGTGGCAGTTAATTGGTGTGGCCGAAAAGGCTTTGCTGATTATTGCAGTCTTCGTTTTATTGAATAGCTTCGTTGGCTTATTAACGGGTATTCTTAGCAGTTTAAATGAACGTCGGCGCGAAATTGCGATTCTCCGTTCTTTAGGTTGCCGGCCGAACCAGATATTTGTACTGCTGGCCTCAGAGTCCTTGCTGTTTGCAGTGCTTGGGTGTGCGCTAGGG
>NZ_LWGJ01000161.1:0-852 GCF_001635845.1 Oleiphilus sp. HI0132
GCAGCCCGGCATTTAAAGCATCCATAATTAAGCCCGGACAGGCCGGGCTATATCAAGCATTCATAGCCTAGAGTGTGAGATAAACACCTAGATAGCCAACAACACCTAATACCACAGTATATGGCAAGGCCATAACCACCATCTTGCCATATGATAAACGCACCAATGGCGCTATCGCAGAGGTCAACAAGAACAAGAAGGCCGCCTGACCATTTGGCGTTGCAACACTAGGTAGGTTTGTTCCGGTATTAATCGCTATGGCAAGCTTTTCAAAATGCTCGCGACTAATAGAACCGGCATCAAAGGCACTCTTCACTTCATCGATATAAACAGTCGCAACAAAGACATTATCACTAATCATCGACAGTACTCCATTCGCAATGAAGAACATGCCAGGCTGGGCACTTTCATCAAGCGACAGAACATAGTTAATCACACCCGAAAATAAGTGCAGCTCATGAATTACACCGACAATCGTGAAAAAGACAACGAGTAAAGCTGTAAACGGTAATGCCTCTTCAAACGCTTTACCAATTTGATGCTCTTCATTGATCCCAGTAAAGACAGTTGCAAGAATAATGACTGTTAAACCAATTAGCCCTACCGCAGCCAAATGCAAAGCTAGTGATACGCATAACAGTACTGCCACTGCACCTTGAGCAATCAACTTAGCTTTAAATTCCGGGGTCATTTTAGCCTTCTCTTCCTGATCAAAGTTTTCTAGAATCTTCCGAACCGAGCCTGGAATCTTAGCCCCGTAGTCAAATTTTTTGGTTTTCTCTAACAGAATACAAGTAAGCAAGCCAAAAAACAGAACCGGCATTGTAATCGGTGCCATTTGCAAGAAAAACT
>NZ_LWGJ01000162.1:0-1534 GCF_001635845.1 Oleiphilus sp. HI0132
CCCCCGATTAACATCATGTTAGAATCTGACTTATCTTTTAATCTAAGATTCTCGGTTTGGATCAGTTCTAATTCGTTTCTAAGCTGCTCATTACTTTCTCTAAGCTCACGATTTCGCTTATCTAGATTAAGGGCATTGGCCGAAATAGACTTAATGTTCTTTAGCTCTTTGCTATTAGCATTAAGCTCTGAAGTGGTTTGAGTATGTTCTTTGCTAAGACTCTGGTGCTTCTTTTTCAAGTTGGCCAGTTGAGTTTGAGTTTCTTCGTAGTTAGCTTTTAGTTTAGCTAACTCCTGATTAGCTTGGGCTAGCTTAACTTTAGCAATAGGCTGCGCCGTTAGATATCTAGAAGGCAGATAGCCTTCTATGCCGCTTGGCGTTTTAACGTGTGCGTAGCCAGAGCTCAGCTTTTCAATAATTTCCAGCTTGGTGCCGCTCTTAAGTCCTTTGTGGACAATCCTAAACCCGACTCCTTCGCCGCTGCGTAAGGGAACTAAAAGGGTGTCGTCTATGTACATAGTTTCAGCTGATGCAGAGCTGATAGCCAACGCGAGTAAGCATATAGAGGCCGCGATCTTTGAAAGGAATGATGTTTTCACGATTTGTATCCTGTATTTCGTAGTAAGCCCGTTTTAAACAACGAGTCGTAAAGTCAGTAGCGTTAGCCCCGGTTTAGGTCGCTTGATAAGTGTTCTAACTAAGGTAGAACTTTCTTAAATGGTTTAACCGTAACGTTTTCATAAACGCCGGCTGCAACGTAAGGGTCTTGGTCTGCCCATGCTTGGGCTTCGTTTAAAGAACCAAACTCTGCTATTACCAAACTTCCTGTAAAACCTGCTTCACCTGGATCTTCCGAGTCAGTCGCAGGGTGTGGGCCGGCAACAAATAAGCGGCCTTGTTGTTTTAGTTCTTCTAGTCTTGCCAAATGAGCAGGTCTTGCAGATTTGCGCTTTTCTAAACTATTTTCGATATCCTGGGAGATAATTGCGTAGTACATGTGTTTCTCTATTGTTTCAATGTTTGGTCGTAGACTAATTAAAGCATTCTAAGGCTATTGATGGATGATGTCTTCAAAATCCAAGCCCGTTAATCGTTTTATGTGCTTAAAGAGGTAGAGCATTGCGTATATCATCACGATGACGCAGGGTATTGTAATAACCGGGTAGCTAAGCAGGTTCATTGTACCAAGCTCGTCATTGAACTCGGCAGTTCCCGAAGGGCTGACGACTATGTACTTTGCCAATGCATAGTTTAGAGCAGCGGAAAGCATGAAAGAGCCCGCTAGTATATAAGTGGCTGTTTTTAAGACACGTTCAAAAGCGCCTTGGTTATTACTTTTGTCGAGAGCTTCATCGACCTTATCAATTTGCAGAATCTTGTCGTTATAAATAAATGTTTTGACCAAGGGGTACTTGGTTTTTAGTGAAACAATCGTACCTATAGCAATGATCAATGGTATGCTGGCTTCTTTGATTGCAATATATTTTGCATCGAGTTCCAATAGGCCAATGCCGCTGGTGAGTAGAATGCTAAT
>NZ_LWGJ01000163.1:0-750 GCF_001635845.1 Oleiphilus sp. HI0132
ATTGATGGAATAATCTCATGTCTTTTAAAGCTCTTTCCCGGCAGAAGCTAACGGGCCGCACTCTTGTTTTATTACTGTTGGCTGCCTTTGTTCTGGTGCTGGCCTTATCAAGCCTTGAACCTTTAAAGTTTTTGAACCTTCCAGGTTTGTTGCTTGTGGTTTTGGGAACGTTTACCGGGGCTGTCTTGAGTCACTCATTTGACGATTGCCTTGCCGCATTTCGACAAGCTTTTCCAAGAAATAAAGCCGAGCACTCTGACGTGGCAAACGAAGCCAATATCATTCTTCATTTTGCTCAGCTTTGGTTTAGAAACCAATACACCCTGATCGACCGGGATTTATCAAAACTGGATAAACCTTTTTTGAAAAAGGGGCTGCAGATGATCAGGGATCGCCAGCCAAGCGACGATATTCTTTCACTTCTCAATTGGCAGATTAGCCAGGTAAATTTAAATGAAGGGCGCTATATAGGCATCTTCCGCACCCTGGCGAATCTTGCACCGACTTTTGGTATTGCCGGTACCGTGCTGGCCTTGCTCAATATGGCTTTTATCTTGGAGCAGGGCAGAGCCGTTTCTGAGGCGGCAAGCCTTATGGGTTTTGCCTTGGTTAGTACCTTTTATGGTTTAATCCTGGCGAGCTTTGTATTCAAACCGATTGCTGAAAGGCTGGAGCAGCGTCGATTAAAAGAGGTTCAGCATATTACCTTGCTTGCAGAAGGTATTGTTCTGATTCACGAGCGTCGGACGC
>NZ_LWGJ01000164.1:0-1305 GCF_001635845.1 Oleiphilus sp. HI0132
TCCTGGCTTCCATCTTTGCCACGCAGCTTCTTTTTCAAATATCGTTCAATGTTATCGACACCAGTAATCGGGTCATCGACAAGTAAACCTAGTGATAGAATCAAAGCAAATAAGGTCACACGGTTAATGGTATAACCAAAAGCCATATCCAAGGCCAAGGTCACCCCGTAACTAATGGGTACCGCAATACCACCAAATATATTAACCAATACTGCTTTTACATTGTCGTCAGACAAAATAATTTTGAATGCTTCTGAAACACGTTCTTTCGTCGCACCGCCACCAACATCCAAGAAGTTAGCAGGCTTACCACCGTGCAAGTTAACGATATCCATCGTACCCATTGCAAGACCGGCACCGTTAACCATACAACCAACATTTCCGTCCAGAGCAACATAGTTCAATTCGAATTTAGCAGCATGTGCTTCACGCTCATCTTCTTGAGAAGGATCGTGCATTTCACGGATCTTAGGCTGACGATATAAAGCATTGCTATCAACGCCAATTTTTCCATCCAAGCAGTGGATGTTACCTTCGTCTGTAATGACTAGAGGGTTGATTTCTAATAGTGCGAAATCATGATCATTGAACATGTTCGACAAACCCATAAACACTTTTACGAACTGCTTGATCTGATCGCCTTCAAGACCTAACTTGAATGCAAGCTCACGACCTTGATACTGCTGTGGGCCAACCAGTGGATCAATTTCAGCTTTGTGAATCAATTCAGGCGTTTCTTCAGCAACAGTTTCAATTTCAACACCGCCTTCAGTAGAAGCCATAAACACTACGCGCTGAGACGCTCTATCTACGACGGCACCCAAGTACAATTCGTTAGCAATATCAGTGCAACTTTCAACAAGAATTTTTGCAACTGGCTGACCACTCTCGTCTGTTTGATACGTGACAAGATTCTTACCCAACCAGCTCTCAGCAAAGGCCTTGATCTCTTCTTTGGACTTAACCAGCTTAACGCCACCTGCTTTACCACGGCCACCTGCGTGAACCTGGCACTTCACTACCCACATATCGCCGCCAATTTTATCGGCTGCAGCAGCCGCTTCGTCAGCTGTGTCACATGCATAACCTGTAGAAACAGGCAGTCCGTATTCAGCAAAGAGTTGTTTTGCCTGATACTCGTGTAAATTCATAATTCATTCCGTCATTTAATTGATTAATGCCACTCGTATTAAGTGGCCGGACAAAATCTCGGTCAATCCTTAACCGATCACATTGCGCCACTCATTGCTGGCACAGCGTAAATCCCTTTTCTTTCCCGTGTTATGTTCGCACTAGCCCCGCTTA
>NZ_LWGJ01000165.1:0-1231 GCF_001635845.1 Oleiphilus sp. HI0132
CGCATCTCGATAATGTGCAACAAAGTGAATAGTGTCATCCACGGCAATACCAATAATTAAGGGAGCAATAATCAACGTGTCCGTATCTAAAGGTATATCTAGCAAGCCCATCAGACCGAAGGTAAAGAATGCTGGCAGGAGATTAGGAATCATTGAAATCAACCCTGCTTGCACAGAACCTAAAGAGAATATTAACAAGATTGTGATAATAACCAGTGCAAAAGCGAAACTCTTGATTTGTGCCCAGCTGATGTGATCGATTAACTCCATCATTAAGGCTAACTGACCTGTAACACTTACTTCAAGATCTGGATACTGAGCCTTTAAAGGTTCAAAATAACGATCTAGGTCAAGTTGAACCTGCTCAAAGAAATGGGTGTATTCGAACGAGCCCTTGTTCCGCAATTGAGCTGAAATATGAGTCTTGGAGTAGTCATCGCTTACAACATTTCTTCGGTCTCGGCTGTTGGCATTATCAAAGAGGTAAAGGAGCTGCGCCGCTAGAACTGGGTCTTCCGGCACGCGATCATAAGTGGGGTCCCCTTCATGCATTACCTTATTTGTATCTTTTACGAAATCAGCCAAAGAAAAGGTTTTAACAACGCTGTCAGGGTAGGTTTCGACCAAGTGAGCCTGGAAGGCATCAATCACCTTAAGTACTGCCGGTTCTTTAAGCGCATCAGACGATTTCATGTCAACAATAAACTCGAGATTCTGTGCCCCCATCATCTCCTTGTCGACCAAATCGTAAGTAACCCGAATCGGTGCATCTTCTTTTGCCAATTCGACTAAATTTGAGTCAATTTTTACTTGAAGCGTACCAATTACAAACAAGCCGAAAAGCGCGATATAACAAAGCGTGACAACTTTACTCTTTCTTTTAATGTACGCGGGTATTTTATCAAGGAAGTGTTGAAGCGAACTTGCTCTTCCTGCACCTCCACCCGACGCATACTTGCTCTTCTTTGCCTCGGCTTTCTTGGACGCTTTCAGATGATACGGATGCCAGAGATCTAGTAGTACAGGTAAAAGAAATAATGTAAAAATGAAAGCTACACCGACACCTAGGGCAGAATTTAAACCAAAGATGGCTATTTGAGGTAGATCGCTAATCATCAGGGCCATCATACCCGCCATGGTCGTGATGGTTGTTAAAAATATAGGGATGCCGGTTTTGCGATAGGCCATTCGCATCGCAGGGCGATGCTCCTCACCTTCTTGTCTGTATAGC
>NZ_LWGJ01000166.1:0-1022 GCF_001635845.1 Oleiphilus sp. HI0132
TTCCAAGCCTTAGTCTTATTGTTTCGGGCATATCGGTTCTTTGACTATATAAAGGACTTCCGCAGTTGCTACAGAATACGCGCTTTTTATTAGGGCTCGACATGAAAGTCTTCAAATGATCAGCGCCACTCGTAATGGTGAAGTATTGACTCTCTATAGGTGCGTTAGTAACAAATGGCGTTCCTTGAGCCTTTTTACACTGATGGCAGTGGCACATCGCAACCTCTTGGATATCAGCATCATATTGATACTGCACCTCTTCGCAAAGACAAGTTCCTTTTATCATGTATCTCTCCGGCATTTTTATCCTAATGAAACAACATAACCTGTAGACCTCTGTAGCTCAAGCATTTCTATAATGAGAAGTATTCACTCTAGCTAACACAAGTACCTTCGGCCTAAATCGCTTATCAATTCCTTTAGCATAAACCGCTACTTTTGTTAGAATAGCTCCCTTATCAGGGACTATAAAAGTTAGTATGAAAAAAGCATACTAGACAAGGGAGTATTTAAGTGCAGACCAAACTACTATTTTTTATCACGCTCTGTGTACTGGTGTTACCAAATGTGAGTGCTGAGGTTTTTCGCTGGACTGACGCCAATGGGCAAGTTCATTTCAGTGATCACGCTCGAGCGCCTTCTGCTGCAAAAGAAGTCGAGATCGACACAAGCAAAATGAATATAACCAGTGAACTCAGCTCACCCGAGCAGCTTCAACGCCAGGCAGAAGATCTGGACGCATTACGCCAGCAAAAACTCGAACAATGGCAGAGTAAACGAAAGGATCAACCTACAAAGGACGATTGGTGTAATTGGGCACGATCTTATTTACAGACGATTGTAGGTCGTGTTGTTTTTCTCGATGACAATAATCAAGCTGTCAAAGTCTCTGAAAAAGAGCGTAAAGAACGGGCCCAGAAACTGGCAAAAGAGATAGAAAAACGATGCTAAAGATAAGCTTCGTTGCGCTGACGCTAGCATTGATCTTTGCGTTCTCGGCTCAAAACGTATACGCCCAAATA
>NZ_LWGJ01000167.1:0-656 GCF_001635845.1 Oleiphilus sp. HI0132
CGACACTAACATCGATAACATTATCTGGTTCACCATATCCAGGTAAGTCTGTAATGGCGGTACGGGTACCGTTTGCCAGCCACTGGGCTCTAACCAGTGAAACCGACGAGGTAAAACTACCACCAGCGCCTTCAACAGCCGATCGATGCGCCTCATCAGAAATCTCAGCAAACTTCGGGAAGGCCACCGCAGCAAGAATAGCTAGCACGGCAATCACGACCACTAACTCAATTAATGTAAAGCCGGACATTTTTTTCATAACTTCAAACTCTCTTCATCAATGTAAATTGAAACCTGTTTTTGAAAACCCGTTTTTGAAAACCAAGTACCTGCTTCAGAAACTGCGCTCATGGTTTACGGCATGAGCTGCAGAACTAATCCTTCATATTCTGAATGTTTATTCGCTTGAACTTTATCCTTTGACAATAGACCAACTACTCTAAATTGCAACCATTGCGAATATCTTTGGCGCTGCCATTCAGGTTCATCGCTAACAATCCTTGAGAACTCCCCCTGCAATTGCGCTCGCAAACTCTCTACTGACACATCGCGCGGCTGATAAGCAATATCTCTTAGTTTTGGGTCAAATACCCAAACACCCGCTAGGTGCTGACTTTCCTCTAAAGCTTGCTCTCCAACATAGTGCGTCACGTCAT
>NZ_LWGJ01000168.1:0-960 GCF_001635845.1 Oleiphilus sp. HI0132
GGAGCACTCGCCATGTCAATGATTTGGGGAGGCCCGCATGTTTCTCAACTAGAAACTGCACAAATTGAACTCGAATCATGGCCTCAGCAAGCCAAAGAGCAAGCCTGGTCTGCTTATGGCAGCCGCATAATGAAGTACAACAAGATCTTTGAGCGTCACAGACAACGCATCATCTCAAATGGTGCCTACGATGATAGTATTTACCATCAGTTGAATGCGATTGAATTGGTTAATGAAGAAAATCTGTTCCGTTAGGCGCTAAGTTAGCCCATGCCTCCCAGACGTTTTAAGGGAGGCATGGTTCCTTATTTAAAGCTGTCTCCCCCTGATCCAATCAAAAGCTTCTTCCGTAACTTAAAAACCGGAACGGTTAATGCATTATCCCACTTATATTATTGAGTAGTGATAGGCTCCCTACCATGAAGACAGCTGACAAACAGGCATTTATAAAGGGCAACAAGCTACCTGAGTCCTATTTAACTCAGGCCTCAATTTGGTTTGACCCGCTGGTTAAGACTATTATCAAGCACCATAAAGGTGCACAAAAAACCATAATTGTTGGATTAAATGGTTGCCAAGGCTCTGGAAAGACTACTTTGGCAGACTACCTTTCCCTGTCGTTCCAGGCCGAAGGTTTAAAGAGTCTATCCATCTCTATCGACGACTTTTACCTTACGCACGACCAACGCCAGCACTTGGCACGCGACATTCACCCCATGCTTAAAACACGAGGCGTGCCCGGCACCCACGACCTAAATTTGGCCCTGAATACACTGCATGCACTAAAAAGTCACAACCAAGAGATCTCTATACCTCGATTCGATAAAGCTACCGATGATCGCTTTCCAGAATGCAGCTGGCCAAAAGTAGAAGCACCTTTAGATATAATTATTTTGGAAGGCTGGTGTCTGGGGATCCCCGCTCAAGCTGAGGAGCGACTTAAAGAAGCAATCAACAAAC
>NZ_LWGJ01000169.1:0-9037 GCF_001635845.1 Oleiphilus sp. HI0132
GATCCAAACCGAGAATCTTAGATTAAAAGATAAGTCAGATTCTAACATGATGTTAATCGGGGGTGGCCTGGTAACACTTGGTGTAATTCTAACTTTATTAATTCCTATCATTAAACCTTCTAAGAAAAATGATAGCTGGGCGTAAAAAAGCTTATTTTTTAGGCTGCTTTAAAAACAAACACTTAGTCTATTATTTGCCCATTTCGTTCTAAAAATGAGCAACACACCATAGAAAAACTTTTGCCCCAGCGGTATCATCAAGCTTGATGCGCTGGGGTGAATTTCATCCGCATCAACTTATTACTAGAATCTTACCAATTGCTAATAGTCGAATATCTTGTGGTTTTGCTCTTTGACAGCAACCATATTTAGACATATAAATGAAGGTGAGACATTTATCCATAAGAGGTGTTGAATAGATGAATAACCTGTATAGCCGTACCTGGGATGAAAAACGCGATTTCATCAGAATGAGAGTCGATACTGAAATCACTCTAGCCGTTGATAACTCGGACATCAAAGTAAATGGTTATTGCCGTGACCTTAGTGGCGCAGGCATGTTAATAGAAGTAGAAGAAGAACTAACAGCAGGAGCAACTTGCCGGACATCGCTTCCTTCAAGCAACGATGCGTTTCCCGCTCTGGATGCAACCGTAAAAGTACTACGCTGCACACAGGTCGACGAAAATACTTTTCAAGTAGGCGCAGAAATTGTAGAAATCGCGAGTTAGGCGAAGCAATTTCATAAGCACATAAAAAAGCCCGTGAGCGTTTTTCTCACGGGCTTTTTTATGTGTTCGCTAAAGTCTCTACTAGGCTGGCATTTCCAACTTTTCAGGCGAAACAATAACACCATTATTATCGGCATAAACGTAGTGACCTGGTGTAAAGGTTACGCCACCAAAGGTGACCGGAACATTCAGATCACCAATACCACGCTTTTCAGTTTTACGCGGATTAGTGTTCATTGCCTGAACACCTAGCTGCGTCTGCCCGATCACATCAACATCACGAATGCAGCCGTAAATAACCAAACCAGACCAGCCGTTCGCAGCTGCTTTCTCAGCCAACATATCACCTAACAAGGCATTACGCATTGAACCACCGCCATCAACAACCATCACTCGCCCTTCGCCAGGTAAACCCACCTGTTCTTTGACGATAGAGTTATCTTCAAAACACTTTACCGTAACAATTTCGCCACCAAAGGCATCGATTGCACCGTAATTGTTCATCATCGGTTCCAAGACCTGAACTAAATCCGGGTACTCGTCGCACAAGTCTGGCGTAATGATTTTTGTATTGCTCAATGTTTTTCTCCTCGTTTCAATACATTAGATACACGGAGATTAACCGATTGCAGCTATATTCGTCCATCGCAAAAGACAATTATTCCTCGCCAAGCAGCCGCTCGATATTCAAGTCAACAACACTCTCCCCCAAGCTTACATTCAAACTTCCATCCTGAATCATCACAACGAGCTCCATCGTTCTTTCGACATGCGCAAGCAGTGGCTCGATATCAGCCATCTCTGCACGCAAGACAGACAAATTAGCTATACGCTTCAAATCCTTTGCTAACCCGTCGAACCAGGGGGCAACCTTTTGTCCGCCATAAGCCAATACAACAACTTTATCTGAGCGACCTGAAGCTTTACGGATACGTTTTAAATCAGGTAAGCCCAAGTCGATCCACAACTCTATTTCGTCGGATAAAGACTTGAGCCAGATATCCGGCTCATCATCAGTCGATAAACCCTTGGTAAAACTTAGCGCTTCATCTGCATACAATGAAAAAGCAAGCAAACGAAGCAACATACGTTCAATGGTTTCAGATGGGTGAAGTGCAACATTAAGCGAGTAGCTTTGGTAATGATCTCGATCAAAGTCACTTAGTTGCAAAGTAACTTTATAGATCGTGGACTTCAGCGCCATGGTATCCCCAAGATTCGTTAATAAATAAATGGGCATACTACACAGATATGAAATATTCCGCACAAATTAAATTGCTACAATCTCCACTACCAAAAAATTCGGCCACCTAAATTAGATGATCATACTTATGCGACTGACAATTCTAGACATAATAGAACAAAAAGCGTACAACTGTACCTCGAACTTAGTAGGAGGTCACTATGTCTAAAGGGATGAACAGCGAAAGCCCTATAGCAGAATCGCAAACAATCGCTCAGAAAGCTATTGGCTTCTTAAGCCGCCAACTTACCAATACCGGTAGCTTTGGTGTCTTTTTAGAGCCCATTATTCAGGTTTTTCGCCCAAATTGGCGTCACGGAAGAACTAGTGCTCAAGTACTCTTCATAAGAAATGAAACAGATGACATCTACACGCTGACTTTAAGGCCAGAAAAAAAATGGACTGGTTTTAATGCCGGACAATATGTACAGCTAAGCGTTGAAAAAGATGGCGCAATGCTAACACGTACCTTTAGCCTTTCCTGCTCGCCTAAACACTTTCTTCGCACAGGTGAAATCACCTTAACCATACGCGCAAATGAAGAAGGTGCTGTAACGCCATGGCTCAACCAAGCTTTGAAAAGTGGTGACACTGTTTACTTATCCGAAGCCCAAGGTGATTTCCAACTAAGCAACTCAGTAAAAGACAAAGTATTTATTGCAGGCGGAAGCGGACTAACCCCCATATTTTCAATGCTGAACGAATACCAGAGCAACGCTTGGTATAAGCAGGCTCAGTTGCTCTTTTATGTAAATAATAGCCAATCCCTATTCTTTTCCGAGCAACTTTCTCACCTTGAAGCGAAGGGTTTGCAGGTAACAACTATCTATAGTGACCACCAAGGTAGAATAGATCAGCAGCAGCTGGAAATGTTTGTAGAAGACATCAGCGAAAAAGAATTTTACGTATGTGGGCCTGGGAAAATGATTGAAATTACCCAATCGCTTCTAACGTCCAATACGGTTCCTGAAGCAGATATCCACTTTGAATACTTCGGCCAACAGCCTTTATCTCTTGAGGGAATGAATGCAGACGATGCCGATGAACTGATTCAAGTCGATTACCTGGACTCTCGAAAGCAAGTCACCTTTGACCCTCAGCAGTTTATCGAGTCTGACAAAGCTACCCTGCTGGAAATCTCAGAGAACCAAGGTTTAAAACCCGTTGCGGGTTGTCGAATGGGCGTGTGTCACCAGTGTATTTGTAAAAAGAAGACCGGGCGAGTCTTCAATACGCGAACCCAACAATATTCGGATACCGGAGAAGAAGAAATACAGCTTTGTGTTTCGGTGCCGGTTGGCAAAGTAGAACTTGAACTTTAAGAGATTAATCAGGAAGACATTATGAATCCGAACAATACTCAGAAGCCATCCCGAGAAATCTTAGACGGCTTTGCAGAAGAGCTGGACAAAGTTCGCGCAGACACCCTTAAGAAAGTGGGCGCAAGTGATGCAAAATACATTCGACGTTTAATCGCAATTCAACGCGGCAGTGAAATTGCTGGCCGAATCCTAATGGTAATGGGCTTTGTAAGCCCCCTATTATGGGTGTTGGCAGTTTTACTGTTGGCCTTAGCAAAGATTCTGGACAATATGGAAATTGGCCACAATGTACTGCACGGGCAATATGACTGGATGAATGACCCTAACATTAACTCCAGAAAATTCGAGTGGGATATTGCGGGAGACTCGGGCTCTTGGAAGCGCTATCACAACCACGAGCATCACACTTATACAAATGTTATCGGCAAAGACCGTGACTTTGGCTATGGCATATTCCGTCTTAGCGATGACCTGCCTTGGCGGCCAAAAAACCGCTGGCAGATATTCAGCTACCTAGGGCTTAGCACCTTCTTTGAAGCAGGGATTGCTTACCACGAAGTCGCTGCAGAAAGAATCTTTATGGGCAAGCGCCGCGAGACAAGTTCCCTGCCAATTAGCCGCAAGCAATTAAAGAAAGATTTCTTTAGCAAAATCGGCCGTCAAACCTTCAAGGATTACATATTCTTTCCTTTACTATGCTGGCCTGTGGCCGGGCAAGTATTACTCGGTAACTTAATTGCCAATATCCTTAGAAACCTTTGGACCTCTACCATTATCTTTTGCGGTCACTTTACCGAAGACGCTCATACCTTTACTGAAGAAGAAATTCAGGGAGAGTCACAAGGTGAATGGTATTTCCGTCAGATACTGGGTTCTTCAAATCTAGAGGGCAACAAGTTATTCCATATTATGACAGGTCACTTGAGCTGCCAAATCGAACACCATTTATATCCAGATGTGCCAGCACGTCATTACCCAGCAATGGCTGTTGAAGTTCAGAAGATCTGTGAGAAATATCAGATCCCTTACAATACGGGAAGCTTTTCAAGCCAGTATAAAACTGTTGTAGGACGGGTACTTAAATATTCCAAGCCTACTGCACAAGAAGCTATGGCTTAATACTAAGCTAAGTTTCTTTTCCTTTTACCCTTTAACGCAGCTAATGACCCCAATTGTTAGTTGCGTTTTTTTGTTGTAAAACGCTAAGCTGTTTGCGCCAGCTGGCCAGGATAAGTTATCTCTTGCTTTAAGCGTCTTACATGCAGCTCTTCGACAACCAGACTCTGCTTTTCATCTACCCCTCCACAGCAAGCCCTCAGGTATTCTAGATTTCCACTCACCTTAAAGCTCACATTACCAGATAACATTGCAGACTTAGATTCTCCCATACACTGCTCGTCAACCAAGATCGTATTCTCTCCCTGTGCATCTTTGTAGCTTAACCAAAGAGATACCGGTTTTTTCGCTGCTTGCGCCAAACTCAACCAAACCGCCGCATTAAAGGTTAACAACCTGGGTTTGGCGCTACTAACCTTTTGTTGCGCACTCGGCTTTTGCCTAAGCATCTTTAAAAAGCCCAACCTTTCCTTCGTATTATTTAAATTCTTAGGTACTCGAACATCAGAATACTCACTACGCGGCACTTCACTAAGGGTTTTCAGCATAAGTAATTTTGAAGGTATGGAAGACACAAGAAACTCCTAAATTTGATATGTTTTAAGCTTACCCTATCTACCGCCTACGCACCGCGTGTCAGTCGTTATAAAGCTTGTGCCTTAGCGCACAAGGCTACATTAGCTAATACTGAACTTACATCTCACCACTTACACTCACACAAACTTACAGAATTGACTTGGATCAACAAATGGTAACAGGAATTATTCTCACCTTGTATTAATTATCATTTATATATCTAATACCCACATTACCAGCTTAGACCGGAATCTCTAACTATGAACACAGCCCGCCCCCTGCCAGTCTTTTTCACATACCGGAAAGGCCATTCCAAGCTAGCGTTAAGTCTATTCATGTTGATAGCAATCTGTTCCAGCCACATTGCCCTTGCACAAATAAACTCTAAAGAAGCCCTAGGTGAACTACTCTACTTCGACCCAAACCTTTCATTAAACCGGACTCAATCTTGCTCTAGCTGCCATAACCCTGCGACAGGGTTTGTCGATAAGCGCACACATGACACAAGGCATACTCACCTTGAAGGAATGGTTTCGTTAGGTGACGATCAACAATCTTTTGGTGACCGTAGCGCACCAACCAGCAGCTATGCGAACCAGATTCCTATCTTTCATGTTAATAAGAAAGGAAAGCATGTTGGAGGACAGTTCTGGGATGGCCGAGCAGCAACACTGGCTGACCAAGCGAAAGGTCCTCCACTCGCAGGTATCGAAATGGGTATACCTAACAAAGAAAGTATGCAAGCACGTCTACTTGAATCGGAGGTCTATAAACAAGCCTTCTCTAGCCTATTTGGAAAAGACATATTAAGTAAACCGGGGAAGCTCTATGACGCCATGGCCGAAAGCATCGCAGCCTTTGAAAAAACCGATTTTTTCTCTCCCTTCGACTCAAAGTATGACCGCTATTTAAGAGGCGAATATGNNCTTAGTNANTAATTTTCTGGTCGATGAGGCCGACTTTACGAACCAGCTCAGCTGTTCGATTGGCATAGCCCCATTCATTGTCATACCACACATAAAGCTTAAGTTGAGTGCCGTTAACCAGCATAGTTGAAGGCGCATCAATGATGGCTGAACGAGGATCGGTTTTGTAATCGATAGAAACCAGTGGCCGCTCTTCGTAACCGAGTATGCCTTGTAGTGCTTCTTCAGAAGCACTTTTTAATAGAGCGTTCACTTCTTCTACCGAGCTTTCTTTTTCTAGTTCGAATACACAGTCAGTGATCGATGCATTGGCTAATGGAACACGTACCGCATGACCGTTTAACTTACCTTTTAACTCTGGAAAGATATGAGTGATCGCCGTAGCTGAACCGGTGGTGGTTGGAATCAGGCTCATACCACAGGCTCGTGCACGTCGCAGATCCTTATGGGGCGCATCGAGAATGGTCTGGGTATTGGTAATATCGTGAATAGTTGTCATTGAGCCATGTTTAATACCTAGACTTTCATGGATCACTTTAACCACCGGCGCCAGGCAGTTTGTTGTGCATGATGCAGCAGTAATAATCGGGTAGACCTCTGGGTCATACAGGTCATCGTTCACACCCATCACAATATTTAGTACACCCTCTTCTTTGACCGGAGCGGTCACGACAACGCGCTTCACACCCTGATCGAGATAGGCCTGAAGTACCTGCTTGCTCTTCATTTTGCCGGACGCTTCGATAACAATATCGCAGCCTGACCAATCGGTTTCAGAGATCGTCTTATTTTGTGTGCAAGGAATCGTATGCTCACCGATAAGTATGCTTGAACCTTCACTACTTGCTTGATGAGCCCAAATACCGTGTACGGAGTCAAAATTTAACAGATGCGAGAGTGTAGCAGCGTCGCCAGCCGGGTCATTAATCTGAACAAATTCGATCTCCTTCCAATCGAATGCAGCTCTGAGTGAGAGTCTACCCATACGGCCAAAGCCGTTAATGCCTACTTTGATGGTCATAGTGATTTATCCCTTAGATAAGAATTATTTGATCAAATTTCTCTGTTAGCTTGTTAGCCACTCAGTTACTTGGTTTCGAGTTGGAATCGACCCGCTGTGAACAAGTTCCTCATTAAGAACAACGGCAGGTGTGCTCATTACCTGATAGTTCATAATTTCTTGAGGGCTGGTTTCTTTACTAACTTGAATTTGCTGGTCTAGTTCTGTCGCAATAGCCTGGATTAGGGCTGCTGTTTTTGTGCATTTAGCACAGCCTGTACCGAGTACTTTAAAAGCTTTCATTAGCTTTTCCTTTATATAAAAGGGCTAAGGCCGTTGAATAGCCAGCCTATGAGCGTGAATGATATGAGGAGCATAACGAATAGGGTGCCAAGTAATTTCCACTGCATGACTTGCTTGAGTAGGATGAATTCTGGAAAACTAGCAGCAACAGTACTCATGCAAAAGGCGAGCGTAGTACCTACAGGTAGCCCGTTGGTTATTAAGCTTTCCATAATCGGAATGACGCCCGTGGCATTAGAATAAAGTGGAATACCGAGTACTACAGCTGCAGGGACTGACCACCATTGCCCATCACCCAAGTGTGCTTCGATCCAGCCATCTGGTACGAAGCCATGTAAAGCAGCGCCGAGACCGACGCCAATAATTACCCATTTCCATACGCGGCCAAAAATCTCTGTTGCCTCACGTACTGCAAATTGATGACGTTGTTGAAAGCCAAGCGCTTGAGCTTTTGATGCTGTAGTTTGTGGCTCTTTTCCTTGTGCTTTGGAGAGGGCTTCTGCAGCAAAAGACTGTAACCATTTTTCGGCTTTGATGGTGTCTAGAAATAGGCCGCCAAGGATCCCAACCGTCATGCCCACCAATACGTAAATAAGGGTGAATTTCCAGCCTAGTAGACTTAGCAGTAACAGTATGGCCACCTCGTTAATGAGTGGTGAGGTAAGCAAAAAGGACATAGTAATTCCTACGGGAATACCCGCTGAGGTGAAACCTAGGAATACGGGAATGCTGGAGCAGGAACAAAACGGCGTGATTGCGCCAAAACTCGAACCCATTAGGTAGCCAATCCCTCGATTTTTTTGTGCCAGGTAATCTCTGACTTGTTCAATGTTGAGGGAGGCGCGTATCAGTGCAATTAAGTAGATCATAACAACGAGCAGAACAAAGATTTTGCTAACATCTTCAACAAAAAAATGCAGGGCGTCACCGAGCTTGGTTTCCGGGCTCAAACCCAATATGTCAAAAACAAACCAGGCGGCAAGATCAGTAAATATCTGAAACATGTTTATCTACCCTCGTTGAAGAATATCAATTGCATGAAAGCACTCTATCTGGACGGGTTTTCATCGTTTCTAGTCGCCTGATGTTCATACTGAATTCTGAAATATTGGCGTCGCATGTTTGTGCTAAAACTGACTTAGCCCAAGATGGTAGACTAGGGTTTATCCTATAAAATACCCATTGCCCCATGCGCCGGTCTGTCAGAATGCCTGCTTTTTTGAGTAGTGCCAGGTGCCGGGAAACTTTAGGTTGCTCATACTCCAATGCTGCCATCAGTTCACAGACGCATAGCTCACCTTCATATTGAATCAGCATTAGGCATTTAAGCCTCAGCTCATCGCTCAGACTCTTGAATAATTGTAATGGCGATAGCTCGTTTGAATGTTGAGCATCAAGTATTGCTTGATTACTTTCGATTGCAGCAAAGCTATTAATTCGACGATTTATTTCAGTTAAGCTCATATGAAAACGTTCGATGTCGCTTAGGTCATCACCCTTAGATACCTTAGGGTCACTGAAGCTCCATTCTAATTTCTTCTCTTTTGCACCGAGTGATTTACATTCTTGAGTCGCCCTGTCACAAAGGGTAACTACGTAATCAAAATGTTGCCCGGCGAGTTCGTCAATATGCTTTGATTGATGAATGTTTTCGATACCGTGAGTTTTAAGAGCTGCCAAGGTTAGCGGGTGAACTGTTTCAGGGTTTGTGCCAGCACTAAACGCTTCGAATCGATTACCGTGATGGTAATTGAGTAGGGCTTCAGCCATTTGTGAGCGAGCTGAATTACCGGTGCATAGAAATAGTACGCGCTTCTTCA
>NZ_LWGJ01000170.1:0-1196 GCF_001635845.1 Oleiphilus sp. HI0132
GAAAATAACTTATCGAAGTACGATATAGACAACCCAAACACCTTAACCTGGCAGTACGGTTTGAATGATGAAGACGGCGAAAGCAACAGTAACCCATATGATGTGCTTTTCGCATCTGATGATAAAGCCTATGTTATTCGCTGGGGAGAAGGGTCAATTCTTGTCATCGATCCAAGCGTTACTGATAGCTCGTCAGATGATTTCGTATTAGATAGTATTGATATCAGTCATTATGATGAAGACGGCCTCCCGAATGCTTCTGCTGCATTGATCCATGAAGACGTATTGTATGTTGTCACTCAGGGACTTGATAGCTCGTATGCGCCGACTCAAGCCTACCTAATCGCAATTGATACACTGACTGACGCAGAAGTGTCAATTGGTACTGGTGAACTAGATGGCTTAGAGCTAACCGTTAAGAACCCAATTGAAATAGACCTTTTTGCAGGAGATTTATTCATAACAGGAGTGGGGCGTTATGCTTCGGGTGACCGTGCTGCTGAGTACACAGGTGGTATTGAGAGGATTGACCTTGATACGCTGAGCTCGTCGATAGTTGTGAACGACTAATTGAGTAAAGGTTAAGATATGACCACACTGATGATACAAGGCACCACTTCAGATGCGGGTAAAAGTACCTTAGTGGCTGCTTTGTGTCGTTGTTTGGTGAGGCGCGGCCATAAAGTGGCGCCTTTTAAGCCTCAGAATATGGCGCTCAACAGTGCTGTTACGGTTGATGGTGGCGAAATAGGGCGAGCGCAGGCATTGCAGGCGCACGCTGCTTGTGTTTTGCCGACAACGGATATGAATCCGGTTTTGTTGAAGCCTGAAACAGATATCGGTGCGCAGGTGATTATTCACGGTAAGTCCAGAGGCAACATGTCTGCGACGTCTTACCATGAATATAAACAGGTTGCGATGGCTGCGGTGCTAAGTTCACATGAGCGACTTGCTAATGAATTTCAGCATGTCATTGTTGAAGGTGCTGGCTCACCGGCAGAGATTAATCTACGCGACAGAGATATCGCAAACATGGGTTTTGCTGAGGAAGTGGATTGCCCGGTTATTTTAGTTGCCGATATTGATCGCGGCGGTGTGTTTGCACATTTGGTCGGTACTTTGTCATTGCTGTCTGAGTCTGAGCAAGCGCGTATCAAAGGTTTCGTCATTAACCGATTTAGAGGTGATATTTCCTT
>NZ_LWGJ01000171.1:0-758 GCF_001635845.1 Oleiphilus sp. HI0132
AGGCTCGGAGCTCGGTTCGGTAATTGTAATTGATTGAATGATTATTGTGTCTACGGGAATGTCTCGCATATAACCATCAGACTTGGTGGCGACCTTAGATATCTTATCGGCTATTTCGAGTCCTTTAGTTACTTTGCCAAATACGGCATAACCCGCGTTGTGCCCGGATTTATTAAGCTGCATATTGTCTTTAACATTTATGAAGAACTGAGAAGTCGCAGAATGCGGGTCGTTCGTTCGTGCCATGGCGATAGTGCCGCGTAAATTAGGAATAAGAGAATTAGCTTCGTTCTTAATGGGCGAAGAGACGGGCTTTCGTCTCATTTTTTGATCAAAACCGCCACCTTGAACCATAAAGTTGGGAATAACGCGATGAAAGATAGTGTTGTTATAAAAGCCTTCGTTAGCGTAACGGATGAAGTTCGCAACGGTTACGGGAACGCGGTCTTTAAAAAGGTCGAGCTCGATAATGCCAAAGTTGGTTGTGATGGTCGCTTGAGTCGTATTGCTATACATTTCTTTTGCATGACTTGCTAGCGCAAAACAGCACAAAGATATAAATGTTAAATGGCACACAAATTTATTAAATAAGGATAGATTGGAATTTCTCATGGTGTGTATTTCAACTCTATATAAATTAATTGGGAAAGGTTAATTAAATCAGCAAGCTATGAATATTTTCGGTGCTTAGTATAAAGCAAAAACGGTGTCTATTCACATGAATAGACACAGGATAACATCTTGTTACTGACCGAAAT
>NZ_LWGJ01000172.1:0-719 GCF_001635845.1 Oleiphilus sp. HI0132
GATTTAGCATGACTACATGCACACCTCCCGAGCTCATCATCAAATTCGCGACGTAGGATAGACCATGGCCAAGAAAGATGAAGTGGAGCACGAGCCACTCACTGAAAAGCAACGAATTACTGCTCTGGAAGAGAGTGTCGGGACGAACAAAATAGTACTACTGGTTGTCGCACTCTTACTAATCGTGATTATTTCTGTTTCGATTACAGTAATAACGATCACCGTCTTCGGAGATGAAGAAGAAGAGTCCGTCAACCTTGAAGTCGTTGAAGAGCTACAGCTACAAATCTCGGAATTGACCAGCCAAAACGAAGCTCAAACTCAACAAATAAAGAGCCTTAAGAAAATATTACCCGTTATCCAGGATCAACTGGGCAATACAAGCAACCTTAAATTGCTTAACGTGGTGATGGAACAAGAAAAAGGTAATCAAGAATTTCTAGAAGCCTTACGTACCGGCATGTATGACCTGGCTCACATGCTACCTGGCTCACGTACCTGGCTCGAAGTTTACGGCGAAAAAGTTGATTTAGCCGCGCTATATGGGGCGGGGCTTAGGGCTTTCTACTTTGATTGTTTTCTTGTCTTTGGTATTTTGGGGTTGGGTGCTTGGGCCAGTGGGGATGTTACTGTCTGTCCCACTGACCATGCTGTTAAAAATTGCCTTTGAAAGCAGTGACGAGACCCGCTGGATCGCAATCATTATGGGGCCAGATGTT
>NZ_LWGJ01000173.1:0-985 GCF_001635845.1 Oleiphilus sp. HI0132
AATGCTGAATGCAGCAAAAACAAATCTTTCAAACTTGAATCGCAGCCTATCTTTGGTGGGAGCTGGTTTAGTCATCAGTTTAGCTGCTGGCTGTGCTTCAGTTGATAAGAAGGACAATAGTGCGATGTCTGATAGCTCGGCTGAGCTTAGTGTGGCGGAAGTACAGCCAAGCCAAGAGGAGCTAGCTAGGAACGAGAAAGAAAATGCTGCTAAAGCTGATGAAATGATGAAAAGCCTTAAAGCTCCTGTGGTTGAACCAGGTGCTAAGACTGAACAGCCGGTCAGCAAAGAGGTGAAGCCTACAGTTAAGGAAGTTGTCGCAGAAGTAACGCAGAAGGCCGTTACAGCGGTAGCAGACAAGGGTGTGAAGGTAGCAGTAGAAAAAGAGCCAGCTAAAGCTGAGGTTAAAAAAGTAGCTGCGAAGGTAGAGGAAGCTAAAAAAGATGTTGTTAAAGCGCCTGTTGTGCAAAAGAAAGGCTCTGTTAAGCCCTTAGCAATTAGCGAGAAAGACCTTCCTGCAAACTATGATATTTGGGTGTTAAAGCAGGGTGATACAGCATTAACTCAAGGGCTTGTTATTAGCACGCCAACTTGGGAGATGGGTAAAGAAGGTTATATGTCTCAAATTTGGCTAACCTTTAAAGAAAATGAGATTCACATTAACAGTTCTTCTGATATTGCCAGCGAAGCAAAGAATTTAGGTATTCGTATCGACGGAGGTGACTTGATTCCTTTTACGCGAATAGCTGAGAATAATATTGGAATTGTTGAAGGTGAGTGGCTAGATAAACTGGCAAATGCGAGTAAGCTGGATATTTACCTAGGCTTCTTCCCTGGCAAGAAACCTACAAGTGATACTTTCCATAGTGATACCTCTCTGGAAAATCTGGACCGTGTTGTGGCAACTTACCGTAAGTTGAGTAAGTAATTACCTAGACTATTAGGTGAATAATAGGGCTGCATTAATGCGGCCTTTTTTGTGGCT
>NZ_LWGJ01000174.1:0-1300 GCF_001635845.1 Oleiphilus sp. HI0132
CAATGGCCAATTATTGTAATCGTAGTAGTGCGGCGCTAGCGCGAGGGCATGTCGCCAACGGGACATCGGGATAACTCCAGATCATAACTGAGTCGACATTGGGTTAAATTCCCCTGAATTTTGCCGCGATGAAGTAGCCTGAATAAGGCAACTTCACTCATTGCGCGCGATTCACGGTCCAAAGGGTGTAACCAGTGACGTAAGGGGAAGGTCTGGCCTAGGGGCCACTCAAGCAGAATATTTAATTCGTGGTTGTCGGTGTTTACATGACGCGCACGATATAGCACGCGAACGATACGCCACCAATTTAATGCTTCCGTTTCACGTTCACGGGCTGATTCGTTGGCAATAAGTTCAAAGATTAGATTATGTAACTGGCAGAATGCTTTGAGTGCGGCAAGCTTTTCGTCATCCCATTCACCCCGCGGTTTAAGTTCGATAATGTAGCGACCATCACGTTTTAATACATAGGCATCGGGCCGATAGGGCACGCCTCGGTACCGAAGTTTTAGCGGTTGAGGAATGTAACTAACCACGCGAGGGTCGCCTTCTTGCAGGGCAGCATATAGGTACTCGTCATAGGAGTGAAATTCAGCGGCACCGGGATATTTGATCATTGCTTGGAGGCGACATTCGACCGCCGTGCGAAATGCGCGACCGTTGGTATGTTGTTGTGGCACTAAACTCTCAGCGGTGACAAGTCGCGCTAATCTTAGCTGCTCTCGCGTCATGTACACATCCTCAGTAGACCGAAGAGACTGTTATTTTACGTGGTAAACAACACATAAAAATAGCCTGTATTTCTGCACCAATAACCCATACATTGGTACATAGTTACTATACCTTTGTTTCTAATGGTTATTTGTTCTAGTAAGAGTGCTGTTTGGCTAAAAATAGTGGCTATAATTACCTTTAACTTGCTCCAAAATTAGGAGGCAAAAATGGAACACTTATTTGAAAAACCAAAGCAGTTATTTGAATACCGTGTTTTTGCGCAAAACCGTGAAACTTCAGGTTACCTATGCTCTTACACTTGGAATGAGTTAATCGACCATAGAGCATCGCTCTTCAACATTGATAGTAAGTACCCAAGATATTTGGTAAAGCCAGAGATATTGACGCTACTTAATAATGAAAAATATTTACCCAGAAGGTTGTTGTTAGATTTAATGTGGAGTACTGGAGCAACTGTTTCTGAAGTTCTAGGTTTAAAGCGTGAAAGCTTTAAACGGTCAGGAAGTGTTATTTTGAAGCGGCTTCATAGTAGGGCTGGGAGGCCCACAAAAGCTCAGCAAGAAAT
>NZ_LWGJ01000175.1:0-883 GCF_001635845.1 Oleiphilus sp. HI0132
GAAGTGGATATCGAGTGGGGTAAAGACGCTGACGGCAATACCAAGTGGCTAGAAGTGATGGGCTGTGGCATGGTCCACCCGAAAGTATTTGAGTCCAGTGGTATTGATTCCGAAAAATACTCAGGCTTTGCCTTTGGTTTAGGTGTAGAACGCTTGGCTATGTTGCGCTATGGCGTAAACGACCTAAGAATGTTCTTTGAAAACGACCTTCGTTTCCTCAAGCAATTTAACTAAGTTAGTCAGGATAGTAGAGCAATGAAATTTAGTGAACAGTGGCTCAGAGAGTGGGTAAACCCTTCTATTGGTACAGATGATCTACTCCATCAAATCACCATGGCTGGCTTAGAAGTAGATGGCATGGACCCGGTAGCGGGTGAATTTACCGGCGTCGTTGTAGGCGAAGTGCTCAGCAAAGAACAGCACCCTGATGCTGACAAGTTAAGCGTTTGTCAGGTGAGTGACGGAAAAGAGACCGTCCAGGTAGTGTGTGGTGCTGCGAACGTGAGAGAAGGTTTAAAAGTACCCTTCGCGAAAATTGGTGCTGTGTTGCCAGGTAACTTTAAGATTAAGAAAGCTAAGCTGCGTGGCGTTGAGTCATTCGGTATGTTGAGTGCCGAGTCAGAGCTTGGTTTGGCTGAATCTTCAGATGGTTTGATGGAATTGCCTGTTGATGCACCCGTAGGTGCTTGTATTCGCGAATACCTAGGTTTAGATGATAACTGTATCGATGTTGATTTAACGCCAAACAGAAGTGACTGTTTGTCTATTGCGGGTCTTGCTCGCGAAGTCGGTGTCTTGAATAAAGAGAATGTCACTAAGCCACAGATTGAGTCAGTGGTTTCAGAGAGTGAACTTACCTTCAAGGTAAACTTACAAGACACAG
>NZ_LWGJ01000176.1:0-1143 GCF_001635845.1 Oleiphilus sp. HI0132
TACATGGCTCTGCTGAGGACAGACAAGAATTTGGCCAGGATGTAGCCGGTCTAAACTAATTCGAACTGAATTTGTTTACGAGACCAGTCGATTTGCTTGAGTTTTACTTGTACTGCTTGGTCGAGTTGGAAGGACTGCTCTTTGTTGGTGATGCAAAGCAGGTCTTGGTTAAAGCTATACTTCCCTTCCATCTCCTTGGTTGAGACAAATCCTTCAATACCTGTTTCTGCTAGACGAACTTGAAAACCAGAAGAAAAGACACGATGAATCGTAGCATTTAAGGTTTGTTTGTTCTTAGCTAAATACTGGCACTTCAGCCATTGCTCAACATCATAGACGGCACTTTTGGCTTTACTCGAATTCTCACTTAATGCTTCTATTTGAGCTTCGTTAATGTAGCTTTCATTGTTGGCTGCAATCGCATCGAGTTGGCGGTGTACTAAAAAGTCACTGGCTTTTCTAAGGGGGGAGGTGAAGTTGCAATACTGCTGCAATCCCATGCCGAAGTGAGGCGCAGGTTCTAGGCTTAGCTGGCTTTTCTCTAACTGGCGAGAAATAAGTAGTTGGTAGCGAGTTAACTCATCATTACTGGAAAGCTGTTTTGATAGTTCAACAAAGCTGTCTAAAGACGCTAAAGAATCTTCTTTGTACTCAGGAATGTTTTCTTGCAGTACTTTATCCAAGCTTTCCAAGCGATCGGCACGTATGCCTTTATGGCTAATGTAGATACCGGGAAGTTTGCTTTTGGAAATGAGTTCTGCGATGCAACAGTTTGCAGCGACCATCGCTTCTTCAACTATACGGTGAGCGCTGGAGAATACTTTCTGTTTGATCTCTGCAATCTTTCCCTGGTCATTCAGCTCGAGGTAGAACTCTTGACGGTCTTTTTGAATCAGGTTGTGCTTGTTGCGGAATTCTGATCGTTTATCGGCAATAGTCTTAAGATGCTTCAGGCTTTCCTGAATATCGCTGCTGCACTCGTCTAGCGCTTCGCCTTGGTCAATAAAGCTGCCAACGACTTCGTAACTAAGCTTTTTATGAGATTGAATAAGCGCTTGTTCTAGCTCGTAGCTTTCGATATCTCCAGTCTCACTTACAGTCGCTTTTACTACTTTGGCCAGACGCGGTTTACCTTCTACCAAA
>NZ_LWGJ01000177.1:0-1293 GCF_001635845.1 Oleiphilus sp. HI0132
TTCAGTTAGCACTATAAGACTCAGGAGAGCACTGCAAACGCAGAGACTAAGCCGGATTCATCAGATAAACTAATGTGTATAGTCTCTGCACCCATTTCTTCCATTTTTAATTTTGCTTTTTGGTGCAAGACAGCAACAGGTTGCCCGCTCACCGAATGCGCGAGCTCTATATCATGCCAGGTAATACCCTGAGAGACCCCAGTACCCAAAGCCTTTGATACAGCTTCTTTGACAGCAAAACGCTTAGCTAAGAAGTTGTCTGGACGATTCGATTCAAGAAAGGAGTCAAACTCGTTGGGGGATAATATCCGCTTTGCAAAGCGCTCTCCATAACGCTCGAGGGATCTGGCAATTCTCTGGATTTCAACCAGGTCATTGCCAATACCTTTAACAGTCATAATTCACTATTAGCTCGTAGATTGTATTAAGGCATTCATTTCACGAACCGCATCCTTTATGCCAACAAACAAAGCCCTAGCAATGATACTATGCCCTATATTGAGTTCGTTAATACCGGGTATGGCCGCTATCGCATGCGTATTATGATAGTGCAAACCGTGCCCTGCATTAACAATCAGGCCATGAGACAAGGCCAAGTTCAAACCACTACGAATCCTTCCTAACTCTGCTTGCAATTCAAGCGGATCCTTACACTCGGCATAATGCCCTGTGTGAATCTCAATGGCTTGAGCACCGCAACGAACAGCCGCTTCAATTTGCGCAGGCTCAGGATCGATAAACAGAGAAACTTCTGAACCAATCTCACTCAAGCGAGCGCAGGCATCCTTAATACGATCTTCCTGCGCAATGACATCCAAGCCACCCTCAGTAGTCAGTTCCTCTCTTTTCTCAGGCACCAAACAACAATGTTCAGGCTTAACCTTCTCGGCAAGCCCTAGCATATTTTCGGTTACTGCCATTTCAAGATTCATTCGAGTTTGCAAGGTTTCCTTCATCACCAGTACATCTCGCTCTTGAATATGGCGTCGATCTTCACGCGGATGAATTGTAATACCATCTGCTCCAGCCTCTTCAGCCAGTAAAGCAGCTTGAACAGGGTCAGGGTAACGTGTGCCACGAGCCTCTCTCAAGGTTGCCACGTGATCAACGTTCACGCCTAATAAAACTCTGCCATTAGGATTTTCCATCAAATTTACCCCTTAAACTTTATCGGACGAAATAACTCTCGACTTTTTATCACCTGACCACCCAAAGCATCATCAACCAGATAGCGCATCAACTGCTTGGCCTTTAAGTACTCTTCCTTTTGCCAGGTAGAGCCATTAACAATAT
>NZ_LWGJ01000178.1:0-679 GCF_001635845.1 Oleiphilus sp. HI0132
TGAAGCTCATAATTATGTCCTGTCTTGTGGGCCGGATTGCTTTCCGGCCAACGTAATATTGAGTGCAGGCTGAAGTAGGTTCAGTCTGTCGTATTAGTAAAAATTACTGTCTTTAAACCTTTGCAGCTGCTTTCAAGGCATCGATCTTGTCAGTTTTTTCCCAGGTGAAAGCGGTGAAGGTCTTAGTTTTCTCTTCGCCGTTTTCCTTGTAACTATAGGTATGCTCAAAAGGTTCGCGTCCGAAATGTCCATAGGCAGCAGTAATTTGGTACATCGGATAAAGCAATTCTAGTTGATTCTGGATTGCATAAGGTCGAAGATCGAAAACTTCACGGATTATTTTCGCGAGCTCGATATCTGAAACTTTACCAGTTCCAAAAGTATTAACAGAAATAGAAGTTGGTTCAGCAACGCCGATAGCATAAGAAACCTGGATTTCACAACGATCAGCTAAACCCGCAGCAACGACGTTCTTGGCAACATAGCGGCCCATGTAAGCAGCAGAGCGGTCAACTTTTGAAGGGTCTTTTCCAGAGAATGCGCCGCCACCATGTCGTGCCATACCGCCGTAGGTATCAACGATAATCTTACGGCCTGTTAAGCCAGCATCACCGACTGGCCCACCAATTACAAAGTTGCCGGTTGGGTTGATGTGATACAAAGTATTGTCACTTAGCCA
>NZ_LWGJ01000179.1:0-804 GCF_001635845.1 Oleiphilus sp. HI0132
AATACTGGATGGCGCTACCGGAACAATGATCCAGCGCTTTAAGTTTGAAGAGGAAGACTATCGCGGTGAAAGGTTCAAAGACCACCCTTCGGAAGTTAAAGGCAATAATGACCTATTATGCCTGACTCAAGTAGACGCCATTGCTAGCATCCATAAACAATATCTAGATGCAGGCGCAGATATAATTGAAACAAACACTTTCAACTCGACCAAAGTTTCCCAAGCTGACTATGGCATGGAAGAGCTTGTATACGAGTTAAATTTCGAAGCTGCACGTATTGCACGTGAAGAAGCGGAGAAGAAGACCGCTGAAACGCCCGACAAGCCAAGATTTGTTGCAGGTGTCGTTGGCCCAACATCACGTACGGCATCCATTAGCCCCGACGTTAACGACCCGGGTTTTAGAAACGTCACTTTCGAAGAGCTTTACGACAATTATTATGAAGCCACCGATGCCTTGGTAAAAGGCGGTGCCGACATAATCATGATCGAGACCATATTCGATACGCTTAATGCTGAAGCAGCTATTTATGCAGTTGAACAATACTTTCAGGATTCCAAACTGAAACTGCCAATCATGATTTCAGGCACCATCACTGACGCCTCGGGCCGTACTCTGTCCGGGCAGACAGCTGAGGCCTTCCTAATATCTGTTAAGCACTGCAAGCCTCTGAGCATCGGTTTTAACTGCGCTCTGGGTGCCGATGCACTTCGGCCCTACATTGAAGAGTTATCTACCAAGGGCGAATGCTATGTTAGCGCCCACCCTAACGCAGGCCTGCCGAATGAGTTTGGTGAATACGA
>NZ_LWGJ01000180.1:0-10823 GCF_001635845.1 Oleiphilus sp. HI0132
TTTTAACATGAATTATTAATATTGATCAATATTTAATATACTATCGGGATAGTTTAGGTTGTTATTGTTTATAGGTTCAAAAGAGTATGCCGAAAATTGTAGATCATGAAGAAAGGCGCGCGGCCATTGCCCGAGGGGCGGTAGAAGCCATCGCTAATTATGGTATTCACAAGGTAACCATGATTAAGTTCGCCGAAGCCGGTGGCTGTACAGAGGGCATGGTCAATTATTACTTCGATAATAAAGAACATGTGCTCCAGGCCGCATTAGAACAGGTAATTAAATCTACTGAAGATCGTTTAGTGCAGGCGATACAAGACAACCCGAAGGATTTGGAGAACTTATTGCTGCAAACTTTGCCCATCAACGAAACTGTGCAAAAAGAATTCTGTGTCTGGCGAGACTTTTGGCAGCGGGCCGGAGATTCTCAAGCTTTGCAGCAAACTCAAACACACTGGATAAAGGACTGGGTAGCCGGTATTTCCGGTTTCATCGAGAAAGCACAGGCGGCCGGTGAACTCAGACCGGATCTAGATGTACAGTTAGAAGCTGAAATGTTGGCCACTTATGTGGATGGTCTGGGTCTAAAGGCGTCATTGGCTCCCAAAGATTGGCCTGTAAAGCGGCAGAAGCAACATGTGAGTGCGTATCTGTCACGGCTCTATTGACCGCTGATCCCCGAAATTCTTTTTTTAAAATCACACTACCTTCTTGTTATCTTCGGAAATCAGATAAATCGAGTTCGAATCTTGTCTGTTTTAGAAGTAGGACACACAGTTCGAGCCCGTCCTGTGAATTTAGGAGATCGACTGGAGAGGATTGGACGACGTCCTTAAATATCAACTCGATTGCCTTTTATGTCAATTAATGCCGACGCTACGCGGGTATATTTTCACCCTACTGCGAAGTGACGCGGCTACAGGTGCGATCCAATAGAAATCGATTTAATAATGAAGTGTGATATCTGGTGAGTTGGAACTGATAAATCTACAGCTCCATGATCACCGATACGACTGTTACTTTGATGAATTTGAATTCAATAAATTTAGTCACAAACCTCTATGTCCATAGCTACAACTTTTTATCTCGCCGCTTACAATTCGACAGTTATATTTATCGTCGTGGACATAATTTCGGTATTCTTTTCACTGCACTCTCCGATTGACACTAAAGCTCATTGGTTACCGGAAAACAAAAAAATCCTTGTTACTAATAGGGATTGCAAATTATTTTAACTATCGCATTGCTTTCTATGGTGGCTTTCTATCTTATCAAAAATCCAGCAATGTAAATATCAACTCGTCAGGCGAGGATCTTTCGAGCTAATTTCGTCGATGTTTGGCTTGTGACTCACCGGCGGACTAAAAGCGGCTCGGTCAATATTTTTACGGTATATCAATATGAAAAAAAGTATAACAAGACGTGATTTCTTGAATGGTTCTGCATTGGCAATAGGAGCGATGGGTCTATCCAGTAGCACTGCATGGGCTCAGCTACTGGGCGCATCTGGTGAGGCGACGACGCTTGGCCCCTTACCTGCGGATTACTATCCACCAACTTTGACAGGCTTGCGGGGCAGCCATAAGGGATCCTTTGAAGTGGCCCACTCACTGGCATGGCGTGGTGAGAAACCGCAGCACTACCAAAAGCTTCACGAGCACTATGATCTGGTAATTGTTGGTGGTGGAATATCCGGATTGTCTGCAGCGTGGTTTTATCGAAAAAAAATGGGCCATGATGCACGCATTCTGATTCTGGATAATCACGACGATTTCGGCGGACATGCCAAGCGCAACGAATTCCAGGTCAAAGGTAAAACGTTATTGGGGGCTGGCGGTTCGCAAAACTTGGAGTTCCCAGACCGCTACGATGATATTTCCCGCTCAGTATTGGACGACTTGGGCATCGATACCGATATCATGGAATCCAATATGACGCAAGATTACCCCTTGGGCAATACCGATCACGATGCAGGCATGTCGATTGCGACTGATAATGGTCACGTTAACCTTGGCGGAAATTGGATTAATTTTTTACACGCGAAGGAAGGCTATCGCGAAGCGATAGAACGATTGCCTTATAATAAATCTGAAAAAGAAAAACTGATCGAATTCGTATCCGGCGAGCACGACTACCTTGATGAACTGTCCTTCTTCGAGAAATATAAGTACTCAAAAACCACCAGTTACAATAGTTTTCTTCGCGACAGAGTCGGGTTTTCGGGCAGAACAATTCGTATGCTAGATGTTTTTAGTCGTGGCATGTTCGGGTACTCTGGCTGGAAGGACAGTATTCTTCACGCCATCATGCTTGGCGCGCCAGGGCTCAGAGCGATGGGCTGGTTGGGTGAAGTAGCCGACTTCCTGACGATGAGTACAGGCAAAGCTTATGAAGCCAGATATTTCCCCGATGGCAATGCAACTGTAGCGAGGCTACTGGTGAGTAAGTTGATTCCCTCCGTAGCGAAAGGGGAGGGAAATTTTACCAACATTGCCACTAAACGCCTCGACTATAGTGAACTTGACCGAGAACGACACACCACTAAAATAGGCTCCCCAACAATATAGGGAGCAGATTTTACATTTAGATTCGTAACATGCCGTTATATATAGAAAATGTATTCATCTTTCTATAGCTGGATGGATCTGATTTTATCCATGTCGAATCTAGCATCATTCGAAGCTTTCCGTCTGAAATCGTATTCACCTCGTAAATTAACGTGCTTCCAAGTTATCACAGATCCTTGGCTTATTGATTCTATAAGATCTTTTCTGTCTTCACGGTCAGAAGTGTTAGCAACAAGGTCGGATAAGTATAAGTAGTTCCAGAGTATGATTGAATTTTGAAGAAGTAGCTTGCAGGCAGTCGCAACTTCCTGGTCTGCGAGGACGCCTTCTTGAAAAGCTTGGTCGTTGTCAAAAAATACCGCACGAGAGAATCTATTTGAAAGTTCGACTCTGTTTAGCTGCTTTTGTATTTGTTGCCTCAGATCCTCATCATCAAAATAGGTCAGGATGAACTGTGATTTGATGATCCTTCCAAATTCTTTAAGAGCTCTATATAAAGGGTGCTCTTTTGAATAGGAACTCAATCTTTTGAACAGTTGTGAAGCAGTCGCGTGCTTCATCTTAATCGTCGCGACAAATCTTAAAATGTCATCCCAATGTTCAAGCACTAGGTTTTTACTGATAGGCCGACTTGGAAGTAGGCGGTAGCCTTTGTCGTAAAACGTTTTCCGTGCAGAAAAGCTATATATTTGTTGGTTTCCGATGTTGGCAAGTCTTGGAGCAAACGCTATTCCCAAGAAATGGGAAACTGCAAAGATTTGCTCTGTATAGCCATGTGTATCAGTTGAATGAACTTGTTTAAGGTCAGTCACTTCATTTTGAAGCAAGCCATCAATAACGTATGGAGCTTCTCGATCTGAAGCGCTGAATACTGAATTGTGGAATAACGACTGCTTTTCATCTATAAATGTGTAGATCGTCACGCCTTTGTCTTTTCCAAAATACTTGTAGGAGTGGTTTGCGTGCAGGCAATCTACATCAACATTGACCTTTCTTCCGTCACTCGATGAGTGGAGAATTTCTGGGTCTTTGAGATAAGCACTCGACAATTTCAAATTATGAATCGCATCAACGATCCGGTTATTAGCTTTTCGAATATTGTCTAGACTGAAAAACCAGTTAACCGTGTTGTGGAGCGTATGCTCCTCAATGCCAGCTGAGATGCTAGCAAGTTTGCCCAGACCGATATTACAGCCCTTTGCTAAAACTCCGGCCATTAGTGTTTCTTCCTTTGGCTTCATTTTAACGTTCTTGGGGCTGAGATGCTGAAAGTCTTGAGTAAACTGACATACTTGGTTAACTTCCTTGAGTAGTTGAAGAATTGGAATATATCCATCCTGGGACAGCGCATCCGAAATAAATGACTTCTCTTCAAAATCGGTTTTCGATGTTTTTACTCTAGATACTCGACCATTCTTAAAAGTGAGCGCTGTATTTATCCCTTTTACTAAATGCTCATTGACGACCTTGTATTTCTCGTGAAGCCCCAACTTCAAACCAGCTAAATACGCTTCGCCGTCTATGTACTCAAGTAAATTACACTCACGCAAGATCTGGTATTTATGTGCCTCCCA
Source organism: Oleiphilus sp. HI0132 (assembly GCF_001635845.1). Classification (NCBI taxonomy): domain Bacteria; kingdom Pseudomonadati; phylum Pseudomonadota; class Gammaproteobacteria; order Oceanospirillales; family Oleiphilaceae; genus Oleiphilus; species Oleiphilus sp. HI0132. The sequence goes on from NZ_LWGJ01000180.1 coordinate 4,142, forward strand.
GTATTCTTTATCAATCATGTAGTCTTGAATACTGCGAAAACGATACGAGCAGTTGATATTTAAGTCTCCCGACTTAATCCCTTTGGATATGTAGATGTATAGGAGGCACTTGTACAATGAAGTTGAAAAATCATTGCGCTCTACTGCTGCACGATCTTGCTTTGTCAAAAAACTAATAGGAGGGGACTTTCCCACATTTCCATCCGATTCTTGGAAGTGCGCTATCGCAGCTAATAAATCCTTTGCCTTTGATGCGCCATCAAAGGAGAGAGCTCTTACTATCGGAGTGGCCTTGAGTTGTAGCCTTAAAGAAAGCGATTCGAGCAACTGGTAGTAAGTTTGGTTTTTGCTTTCTTTTCTAAGTTGATTATCTAGTTCTTCTAACAGGCTGTAGTCAATTTCGTCCTTTTTCTGATAATCAAAAACAAGCTCTTCTATTTTGTAGTATTTCTCGTTTGGCGTAGATAATCGGCTTTCAACGATTGAGATAATATCTTTGGCGAGCTTTGAAATAGATTTATGAGACTTACTTAGTTCCTGAACTGCCTTATCACGCTCCTCCTTAACTAATCGCTCATGTTCTGCTTGCTTACTAGTAGCCTTATGCAGTGTTGATGTGACCGATTTCATCAATGCATCAACAAGACTATCTTGTCTAGAGAAATAGTTGTGCTTAACAAACCCTAGCAGATGAAGATAAATGTTCTCCTGGTCTGTGAGCTGGGTCAGTTGTTGGATATCGGTTTTGCGCACCCATTCTGCATAATACCTTGTAGCCTTATCTTTTAAATCTATCACATCATAAACATCTGTAAGTTGGTCGAACATCTCGTTGAATACGACCATGTCTTTGACACTTTGCTTAATGTCCTTTGGTCGCATCGATTGATCAATGTTTTTATATGATGCCAATAGGGTAGTTGTTCTGCTTCCAGCGCTTATTGGAGTTAATAGAGAGTCCAACAGATCTGAATGGCTCGGCTGTATAGCCTTGCGAAGATCAGCAATTTGCATTCGCTCTGATTCATTGAATGCTTCTGTTATAATTGTGTTTAATTCCCTAAAGCTTGGAATAGCTACTTGGTGCTTCCAGCAAGTATCTGTAAGAACGTCAAATATCAGTTTTGGCTTTTCCTTTTGAGCTGCAAAATTCTTCGCTAAACCTACTAAAGTTTCAGCCATGCTGCTGTCGTAGGGTTCCCAGTTCAGAAAGTCTAAAATCTTATTCCTGTGCCTTGTAACTAACGATCCAATGTAGTTAACCAATGAAGTAGGGGGCTCAACGTTCAAAATCTTGGCAACATAATTGATATCTCGCTTTCGATATTGCGCAGAATTGAAGAATCTAGCTCGCGACCTGAAGTAGCCAAACTGTACAACAAACCCAATTCGGCTCTCGATGGGGTTGGTTCGCGTAATGCTTGATTTCAGTTCAGAAGGAATAGAGAAGTAACGTTGGCGATCTTCCTTGGTAAATTTAGGAGGGGTATCGAATAGTTGTCTTTCAGACTCGTTTAAGATATTAATAGTTGGCATGTTAGTACGCTCTTATTGTTATGGTGCGTAATTACTTATCGGTGCCTGGCAAGAAAAACTTAGCAGTTAAGCGTGAAAACAGTTTTAATTCCCTTCTCAATATTTGGTGTGTATGTCAGGCAAACGCTAACATTGCCTCCAGACCTTTAAACGGATAATAAACTATGTCATGACGAAGGCTAAAGCCGCCTTTGGCAAACATCCATGAAACCTCCTGATACAACGTCGTCGTAGGATTCTAGCTTTGAGCACAAAGCACTACCTTTCTGACAGTCTGCCATCTTCACTAAGCAGTCCTTTGGCGGATTTTGCTCTTGGGCAGCTGTGATGAGTTAGCGGACATTGGCCGTTATTCACTTTATAGACAAAGCAGATAGAAATAAGGGAAAAGGATTTTGTCATCTGGCTTCACAAAGTAAATTAATAGCAAGTATCTAATTTTCCCTCATTTAAGAAAGAATATCGCGAGAGTGTAAATTTCGTCTATATCGCGCAGGTGTTTCACCAGTCCAGCGTTTGAATGCTTTGTGAAAACTTGCAATGTCTTTGAAACCACAACATTCACCAATTTCCTTCAGGCTTAAAGTATCTGCAGATAGCAACGAGACCGCTATTTGTTGTCGTTCCTGTTCGCAAAGTTGCCGATATTGTACATGCTCTTGTTGTAGGCGGCGTCTTAAGGTTCGAGGACTCATTGATAGCTTGCTCGCTATTAGGGGTAGTTCTGGGAGATCTCCCTCACTTTGGGCAAGCATGCTTCTTACGGTGAAGACTATATCTCCTAATCTGGCATTTTTAACTCTTTCTAATTCGTCTCGACATTGCGAAATTACCACCTTGCTTGTGACTCGGTTTGTCATAGGAAGGGCTTGTTGCATCTTGTCTAAGGGAATAGAGAGTTGTCCTGATGGAGCTTCAAACTGCACTGGGCTTTCTGATATCTTTTGATAATACCTAGCATTAAGCGGTTTTGAATAAGGAAGTTTCACTTCACTAAAGCGAAATGGTTTTGCAATAAGTTGGCTAATTTGAGCTTTCAAGGATCCAAGGAAAATCTCATAGCCAAAGATATCGTTTACTGGAAAATTCATTTCGGGATTTGGGTTTAGACTTATCAATAGCATATTGCCTTGCTGCTGATTTGATATCGTAAAACGACTTCGGAGAATTTCCTTGAATTCATCCGCAATAGCCAAAGCATGGCCCAGTGTCTTTGCGCAGAGTAGTGCTGATGACAACATTCCCCATCTCGACAAGTTCAGTGCTAAACCAAAATCAATACCTAAGCCAGGTCGGTTTGCTAGTCGATAAACATTGCGATAAATCACATCAAACTGTTTAAGAGATATCGCGCTACCTAGTGACTGAGAGATTTGAAAATCTAGACCACTGCCAAATAACCAGTTTGATTCAGCTACGCCTTCACAAGCCATAAAGCGGCGAATAAGTTCTAGTTCTGAGCCTGGAAAAATGGCGAGATCTTCAAAATTCTTGGGCATTAGTTTGCCTTTAAGGTCCTAGGTGTTGTTTAAATAGGCCAACTGTAAATTTAAAAGTGACCCTAAATAACAATAAATAGTACGCTTTCCATTATCAAAGATAAATATTTGAGTAGATGCCATGGCCATAGAAAGCAATCAATCAGAACAAGAAAAAGTCGCTTTGATACGACAAGCAATTCGTGAAAGCGGTGATCACTGGCGCAGAAAGGTTCCCATACTAGCCAATACGAATTTGATCGGACTCTCGATTTTTATTGCCAGTATTATGGGCGTATGTGTTTCTGCCTATTTCTACTTGAACGGTACGATAAACGCTCTCGTATGTATTTTAGTTGTAGCGATTCTAACGTCACTGCTGCATGAGTTGGAGCATGACCTGATTCATTGGCAGTACTTTAAAAACAACAAATTGATTCACCATTTCATGATGCTTGGTGTGTGGATATTCCGACCAGGAACCATTAACCCTTGGATACGACGTCACCTTCACTTTCTTCACCATAAAACCTCGGGCACTGAGAAAGATATAGAAGAGCGAGGGATTGGTAACGGTCAGGCATATACAGCACTAAGATGGTGGATAATGTTTGATCCCGTATTTGGTAATATCGCCAAGATTTTATTAGGAAATGAGTCTCGTAAGGCTTTTAGAGTTGCCCGCTTACTCGCGGCCTATTTTCCTTTTGGCATCGTAGCAGTTTCCGTTTGGTATCTATTTCTTGGTTATCATCTGACAAGCGGAGTATCACACTTGTTAGGAGCAAGTGTAGCTTGGAGTGATACGACTTTAGTTTTAATGAGCTATATTAATCAGGCAGTAGTCATACTGATTGCACCACACTATTTGCGCTCTTTTTGTTTGATATTTATCAGTTCAAGTATGCACTACTATGGCAACGTGGACTCAGTACTTAAGCAGACCCAGGTACTCAAGCACTGGTATTTCTGGCCCTTGCAGCTATTTTGTTTCAACTTTGGAAGTACTCACGGTATTCATCATTTTGTTGTTGGAGAGCCCTTTTATATTCGCCAGCTCTAGGCTAAAGATGCACACAAGGCGATGAAGGCTCACGGCGTCCCATTCAATGATCTAGGGACGTTTAAGAGACGTAACAGATTTCCTAAGGTGCAAACAGGTAATCATAAATCCGAGGTGTTTGTATGAATACTGCGATGAAACTAGAAGTGCTTGAATTCGATGAGTATTTCGTCGATACGCCATCGGTTCGCTTGTGTGTGAGGGAATATGGTGATCCCAAAGGCACGCCTGTTCTGATGATCATGGGATTAGGTTGTCAAATGACCCATTGGCCTGATCATTTGCTTGAGCAGTTGCTACAGAAACCCATCCGACTCATCTGTTTTGACAATCGAGATATTGGTCTGTCCGGGAAGATTAAGTCACAACATCGGATTGATACGCGCTTAGCTTATCTGTCTCATAAATTAGGGTTAACCCCTTCAGCTAATTATACGTTGCATGATATGGCGGCAGACACCTCTCATTTAATAACGGCGCTTAATTTGGGGTCGACGCATGTTATCGGTGTGTCGATGGGAGGTATGATTGGACAAATATTAGCAGCGAATTATACGGAGCAGCTTGCTTCGCTTAGCATAATGATGTCGTCAACCAATTCCCCCAAACTTCCATTTCCTGATCTCTCCTTGATGATCAAGTTTGGGCTTTCAGGTCGTAGACCGAAATCAGAAGAAGATCAGATAAAGCGTTGGATGGGATTTTGGAAGCTTATACAAAGCCCAGAATATCCAACACCTAAGCATGATATTGAAGCAATGGTAAGAGCAGGCTTCGAGAGAGACTATTCTCCAGCAGGAACATTGAGACAACTGCAAGCGATTCTCTCGACAGGGAGTCTGGAGAAGTACATTAAAAATGTCCCGCTACCTACTCGGGTGATACATGGCAGTCACGATCCTTTACTTAAACCTGCTTGCGGGAGAATCATAGCTAAACGCATACCGAGAGCCGACTTTTATTTAGTACCAGGTATGGGGCATGACCTTCCTCGGCAGCTTAGTCCTAAATTGAGTCATCTAATACTTGAGCATATTGAACAGGCAGAACGAACGCAGCGGTAGGAGTAAAAACTTTGAGTAAGCTGAATAAGTATTCATGAACAGAAGTAATATGCCAAAAAATCATATAACTGCCTCAACAGACTGGTGCGCTCTTGATATCAGAAATAACCACAGAAGTGAGCTGATGAACAATATGCCTGATGGAATCCAAAATGGTACTAAAGACAGTATTAAAAATAGTGCCTGGCAATACCCCAAACCTTTCACAAAAGAGATCCAAATTAATGACGACCATGTGGATCGTTTAGGACATACCAATAATGTTAAGTACTTGGAATGGCTGGAAGCTATTGCTTGGGAACACATTGAGAGTCTAGGCTATGGGTGGGATACCATGCACAAGTCTGGTTTTGCTCTTGCGATAACCAACACTGTGCTGAACTATCGAATTGCATCTTATGTCGGCGATTCTTTAGTGCTAGGGACTTGGATCTCATTTAACGACCAACGCTTCAAGTGTGGAAGAGCGTTTCAACTGATTAGAGTATCGGATTTAAAAACGGTTTTAACCGCATCAATGGAGTTTGCCTGTATCAAACTGTCAAATGGAAGACCTTCAAAGATGCCTTCTGATATGTCTTTAGCTCTGAATTCTGGTAAGCCTGGAAGCTCCTCAAAAAAACAAGGCCATAGATAATATAGCCCAAACGTACAAGATTTCTATTCCTCTTAGAATTAGTATAAAAACTGAGTTAGCTTAGATAGGTGAAACCATAGTGAGTAGTGTACGTCGTGTTGCAGCTGTTCAAATGCAAGGCCGTAAAGGTGATATTTCTTACAACCTCGGTCATATCAAAGAGCTTGTTAATGACGCCATCAGCAACGGTGCGGAAGTCATTTCTCTCCCAGAATTTTTTACAACAACCATCGTGCTTTGTGACAGCGTGAAAGGTTGTTCGTTGCCAGAATCAAATAACGCAGCACTCGATTTGCTTATCGATATTGCGACCTCAAATGACGTTTTGATAGGTGGTTCTTATCTGGAAAAACGTGGTGAAGATGTTTATAACACTTATGTCCTGGTTCAACCTGATGGAACCGTTTCAAAGCACGACAAAGACTTACCGACCATGATTGAGAATGCATTTTATATTGGTGGTCAATCTGATGGTCATCACGCGACAAGTTTTGGCCGGGTGGGAACGGCTATGTGTTGGGAAACGATCAGGACCCAAACTGTTCACCGCTTAAAAGATCGAATCGATTTTTTAATGACTGGTAGCCATTGGTGGACGGCTGCATCTAATTGGAATATGGGCTCATTTCGTGACAAATCGGATAAAGCAAATCGCGAAATAATGTACGCTACACCCGGAAGACTCGCACAATTATTGGGGGTGCCTAATATTCACGCAGCACATTGTGGCGAAATAGTAGGGCAGTATCCGATGCTGGCAGGAGGGAAGGGGCGTCTTCCTTTTGTATCTTCTCTCATTGGTGAGACGCAAATAACCGATGGCAAAGGAAATATTCTCAAACGCCTAGCTGCTGAAGAAGGGCCTGGGGTTATCGTTGCCGATGTTGATCTGGCAGAGAAACAT
>NZ_LWGJ01000181.1:0-1034 GCF_001635845.1 Oleiphilus sp. HI0132
ATGGGAAGGTTAGATCATGAAAACATCAGCAAAAGCCAAGCGTATCCAGCGTCACCAACGCCGTAGTAAGAATCAGGGTAAGTTAAACCTGGTATCCTTGATGGACATCTTTACGATTCTTGTGTTTTTCTTGATGGTAAATTCCTCAAGTGATGTACAAGTATTGAACCAGAACAATATGGTCAAGCTTCCGGTTTCTAATGCTGATCAAATGCCAAAAGATGCGCTGGCATTAGCCGTGACTCACGACGATATTCTTGTCGGTGGCCGAGCGATCGTTAAAGTCGCCGAGCTTCGTGAATTTCAAGGAGAGGTAGAACCTCTGCTTAAGGCTGAGTTAGACTATCAGGCTTCAAAGTCTAACAGCGCAGTCGCGCCAGAAGGGCGTCCAATCACTATCGTTGCCGATCGTGAGTTGCCATATGAGCTGTTAAAGAAAATTATGACAACCTGTGTGGATTCTGGTTATGCCAGCATTTCACTTGCGGTTAATAAGCATGTTGAGCAGGAGGCTTAATCATGGCGTTTAATCAATTAGGGCCAGCCTGGAATGCCGAAGCAGGTGAGAGTGAACGCTTAGGGAAGATTACCGCAGCGGTTATTCCTGTATTTTTGGCAATCGCTGTTTATGTCTCGTGGGTGGATTTACCTGAGCAAGATAGGGAAGAGCTGGAAGCCCTGCCTCCTCAACTAGCAAAGGTCATACTTAAGAAAAAAGAAAAGCCTAAACCTGTCCTTAAAAAAGAGATTAAGAAAGAGATTAAGAAGGTTGAGCCTGAGAAGAAAGTTGCTGAGAAGCCAAAACCGAAACCAAAACCTAAGGCTCAAATAGCGAAAAAGCCCAAGCCAAAAATTAAGCCGAAAGCAAAAGATATTCAGTTGGCACGAGAGAAAGCCAAAACATCTGGTTTGCTAGCGATGAGTAATCAGTTGTCTGCACTAAGTAGCTTAGCTGATAGCGTTAAACTCGATACGCCCAAAACGATTTCGGCAAAACCTATTGCTCGTAAAGTTGAAGATAAGCTCGCCTCAAG
>NZ_LWGJ01000182.1:0-1061 GCF_001635845.1 Oleiphilus sp. HI0132
GCATCCCCTGGCTCACGGCGCCTCCGGAAGCGCATTACAATGCCGCGATGCAAGTACTCAAAGACCTCGGTTTGCTGGATCAACAAGCTCAGGTCACCCGACTGGGCAAGCTCGCGGCAAAGCTACCTGTTAGCCCGCGCCTTGCAAGTATGTTGTTAAGCACCGACAAGCCCGAAGATCAGCGTGTCGCTTGCAACTTAGCCGCTCTGCTTTCTGAACAAGATATCTTTCTCCATAATAGAGATACCGACATATCCAGACGTCTCAACGCGCTGTCGGATTTTGGCCGAGACAAAGCACAGTCCCTTAAAGACTACGCCTTCCATCGTTCACGAGTCGAGCAAGCCTTCTCAAGCACTCAGTCGCTGCAAAAGCAATTAGCAAAATTAGCCGCTTCGAAAGCAGATATTGAGCCGACTATCTACCCTGCAGACCTTGGCAAACTCTTACTCATCGCCTTCCCTGAGCGACTGGCCAAACAGCGCCAAGCAGGAGACGGCAAATATTTGATGGCGAACGGTAAAGGCGCTTACCTCAACGAAGACGATTCACTCTTTGATGAGCCTTGGTTAGTCATTGCTGACTGCGATGCACAGAAGAAAGAGGGCCGGATTTATAGCGCGGCAGCCATTGACAAAGCCTCAGCTCTCGAAGTCTTGTCCGAGCATATCAACGAAGAAGAACGTTTCGAGATCAACCCTAAAACGCAGAAAATAACGGGCTCTATGCAAACCCGTATTGGCGCGATTACCATAGATAGCCAAGTCATCAGCAATATTCCAAACGATGCCTTCACCCAATGCCTGGCTCAGCTGGTCAAGAAACAAGGCTTAAGCGTTTTAAACTGGACGCAGCAATGCGATGACTGGCTGGCCCGAGCAAGCTGGCTAGGACAACACCTTGAAAACTTCCCAAGCTTGTCAAAACAAAGCTTAATCGACGATATCGAGACTTGGCTGCTACCCTATTTATCTAGCGTCAGCAGTATGAACGCACTTAAAAAAGTAAACATTCTTGAGCTAGTGAAAAGCTGCCTGGACTGGAATGATCAGCAGCGCATC
>NZ_LWGJ01000183.1:0-1547 GCF_001635845.1 Oleiphilus sp. HI0132
CTTTTATCCGTTAATGCAGCATAGTGTCATGTAGCGAGTTGATATAGTCCTAAACCTAACCGTAACGACCGGTTATATAGTCTTCAGTCTGCTTGTTACGTGGGTTGGTAAACAGCTCATCAGTGTTGCCAAATTCGATCAAGTCGCCCATATACATAAACGCCGTGTAGTCAGATACACGAGCAGCCTGCTGCATATTGTGGGTTACGATAACGATAGTATAGTCATCTTTTAGCTGGTGAATCAGTTCTTCAATTTTCAGCGTAGACAATGGGTCCAAGGCTGAAGCGGGTTCATCAAGCAGTAATACATCTGGTTTAACAGCAACGGTTCGTGCGATCACCAAACGTTGTTGCTGACCACCGGATAGACCCAATGCGCTATCATCAAGACGATCTTTAACTTCATCCCAAAGTGCTGCAGAACGTAGAGACCATTCTACTGTTTCATCTAGAATACGCTTTTTGTTGATTCCTTGAATACGCAGGCCATAAGCGACGTTTTCATAGATGCTCTTTGGGAAAGGGTTTGGCTTCTGGAATACCATACCAATGCGGCGACGAAGTTCAGCCACTTCGACTTTACGTTGGTAGATATCTTTACCTTCATGAAGGATTTTTCCGGTGATGCTACAGCCATCAACCAAATCGTTCATGCGATTGAAGCAACGCAATAATGTCGATTTACCACAACCCGATGGGCCGATAAAAGCCGTTACTCGGTTCTGTGGGATCTGCATATTTACGCCGTGAAGGGCCTCTTTTTCACCGTAGCATAAGCGTAAATCGTCAACGGTTAGTGCAATTTTTTCGTCTTCCAGCTTTAGAGCTGCAGACTTACGCTGTAGTGAACTGATATCGATAGCGTGCGTCTTAGTTTCGGTTTGTGCGCCTGCTTGTGTCGTCGAATCATTTGTATCATTTTGCATAGTCATATCTCTTTCTGGTGTCTATCCAGTTAACTCAATAATTATTAAAACTCAAACCATTTCAGGCGCTAGTTAAACTTCTAATGCTTTGTACTTCTCACGTAGCTTGTTACGAATCGCGACTGCGCTTAGGTTTAGCATTGCAATAACGATAACCAATAATAGCGAGGTTGCGTAAACAAGTGGTCGTGCCGCTTCGACGTTAGGGCTCTGGAAGCCAACATCGTAGATATGGAAGCCTAAGTGCATAAACTTCTGGTCCAAATGCAGATAAGGGTAGTTGCCATCTAGCGGTAATGAAGGCGCTAGCTTAACCACACCTACCAGCATCAATGGCGCAACTTCACCCGCTGCACGAGCAATCGCAAGAATAACACCGGTCATCATTGCAGGGCTTGCCATAGGTAGTACGACACGCCAGAGTGTTTCAGCTTTGGTTGCGCCCAAGGCCAGGCTACCTTCACGAATGGATCTTGGAATACGTGATAAGCCTTCTTCAGTCGCTACAATAACCACTGGCAATGTCAGGATCGCTAGCGTGACTGAAGCCCATAACAAACCACCGGTACCTAGCGTCGGCGCGGGTAATGCCTCAGGGAAGAAGGCCTGATCAATACCT
>NZ_LWGJ01000184.1:0-602 GCF_001635845.1 Oleiphilus sp. HI0132
GAGGCAATATGCACCTAAAATCAAAGACATATCCAATAAGAGCCATGCAACAATACGGAGCTACATTAGTCTTGTCATTAATGTTGCTGGCGATCCTCACAATACTCTCAACAACGATGATGCAAAGCAGTTACCTAAGCTTTAAATCTCAGTCTTCCAGAGTGGCGTTTCAACAAAGCAGTCATGAACTAAATCAGTTTCAGCTTCAAGCTGCGAAGCAAATAAAAAGCTTTATTGATTCTAGACGAGATAGTCATGTTGAGCTCAAAAAGTCATACTCAGAAGGCTTCAAGTTAATCGATGACTTGTTGAACCTCGAAGTAATTGCCGAAGAAGATAATGAATCGTTGACGCGAATTTTATCGTATTCAAGTTCACAGATGGAGATAGACGTTTATATCACTCAGAGCAGATTGCGTCCGGAATATTCCGGGAATAACTTGCTTCAGTACGACTCTTATAGTCAGCATATCGTGCAAAGGAGCGCAGATCAGCGCTATTTATACCTACAGCTGCACTGTATTAGCAAGCCAGTAATTGGTCAGAACCAAAGCGCCGTTCATCTTGTTGGCGATTTTCGTTTCGAGGTGTCGTGATGAAGA
>NZ_LWGJ01000185.1:0-741 GCF_001635845.1 Oleiphilus sp. HI0132
GTTGGCTACTTGGGGTGGGCAATTCAATAATGGCAACGTTGACGTAATGTTTGCGCCCGCGTTGGCTTACAACACGTTTGAGTTATACAAAGGTTTGGGCGAAACTGGCGGAATTGTTGACTTCAATATTCTTTATGCTGTGATGGAAATGGTCGTCAATACTGAAACAGCCCCAGCAAATTTTGCTCACAATATGCGCCAGCATGCGCTATCTCGATTTAATGAACTCGAGAATACAGTTAAGCAGGCACACAGTGAAATTCCACAGAAGTACTGGGTGAGTCTCGATGATGTAAGAAAGTCAGAGTATGAAAACCTTTCTAAGAAGATTCGTTTAGCCTTAAGAGATGAAAAAGCCTACGACGCAAAAGCTATCTCAATATTGTGGAAGATCCGTTGTAAATTTAATCCATCTGCGACAGAATGCGCGACTCCGGAGTAGTTGCGCAGAACACTGCTCCTAGAGACCTTGTAGCTTAGTAGGAGTAGTGATGCCTTATACAGCAAAATTTGTTGATGGAAGTTTATTCGAATCACCTATCACAAAAGTCGTTTGTGTCGGGCGTAATTACGCAGAACATGCCAAAGAGCTTAATAACCCCATACCTTCTGAGCCGATTCTGTTTATTAAACCAGAGTCGGCTGTCGTCTCTTTAAGTGAACCTTTCACTATTCCAGACACAGATTGCCACTATGAGGCAGAGATTGCCGTATTGATCGGAGAGACGCTATCTAATGCAA
>NZ_LWGJ01000186.1:0-1071 GCF_001635845.1 Oleiphilus sp. HI0132
TTTGGTGATGAAATGCCTGATGCTGTGATTGCTTCAATGATCGAAGACTCATCCGACAGTCAGCTCTATGTTCGTACTGGGCATTTCCGCGAAGCAGGTAAGCACCATTATGATAGTGGCTTGAATGGTCCGGCGATTGAGGAGGTTCAGGGTAACTTTAGCTATATTCCTCCAGAGCCAGACTCAGACCACGATGGAGTTGTAGACAGTGAAGATAACTGTATCGATGTGCCAAACCCCGACCAGGCAGATACGGGTGGCGATGGTGTTGGAGATGCCTGTAGTGGCAGTGGTTCTGAAGACGGTGTATTCACAGCTGAGAATGTGGTTGGTCNCTTTGCAATCACCTTCCCAGAAGGTGACACCGAGCCTGAGAGCCAGGCTTTCTACAAAATACGAGATGATGGTACGGGGACAGTTTTCTTTGAAGACGGTCCTGCAGAGGGAGAAGAGTTTACCTGGTTAATCGATGGTGAAACCTTAGTCTTGGAAATTACTACTGCTACCGGTTCTCATGACTGGGATGAATATACGCTGACTTCCGGGTCTGTGGACTATGGGAGTATTCGTGCGGTAATCGATGAAGGTAATGATTCCAGTATTGAATATGACGGCCCTGCACAGTGGATGCGTGATATGGGAACTAGCGGCCCAGAAGCCTGTACCACAGGGGATGTCGAAAGTGGCGCGGTTGAAGCGGACTACGACCAAGCTGTCGAGGACTGTGGCGGCCTGGATAAGCTGCTAACGACAGAAGAAGTGAACGATACCGTTTGGTACAGCGAGCAAGATACGGTTGCTTTTGATAGCGGTGGAACCGGCAGCTTCGAAGACCATCACACTGGAACTGAATACACGACTACCTGGTCGATAGATTCTGGCTTTGTTCGCTTTACGGCGACAAGTGCTTCAGGAGTATTCTCTCGTAAGCTAGGCATCTTGTCTGATGGCTTCCCTCATATTTCTACCAAGTTCTTCCATGATGGTGAAGCTAATGACTACATTGCTAGCATGCTGTATGCAGTGAGTGAAGATGCGACTGACAGTGACTCAGACGGTATACCGGATGAT
>NZ_LWGJ01000187.1:0-616 GCF_001635845.1 Oleiphilus sp. HI0132
CCGTACGGCTCTGATCTCAGCAGCCGTAACCGGAAAAATTGATGTCAGAAGCTGGCGAGCCCCAGAACCATCCGATAATCAAAACAAGGAAGTAGCCGCATGAGTACATTGTCAGGAAGCGGTAAGGCTAACGAGTTTACCTTTCAAAATGATATGGTCGATCAGCTAGTCGCTAACGGCTGGCTGCTGGGTAAGCCTGAAGGCTACAACCGTGAACTGGCCCTGTATGAAGAAGATGTGCTGGGTTTTGTTAAAGAAACCCAAGATGAACAATGGCAAAAGTTCTGTGGCCTATATCCCCCTTCACCTGGAAATGAAAAGCATCCTGAGCAGAAGTTTTTAGAGCGTGTCGCATCCCAATTAAATAAAGCCGATCCTAACGCTGCCAATAAAGAGATGCGTACCTTTGGCACCTTGGGTGTCTTACGCCATGAGCTGCGTGATCGTGGTACACGCTTTAGTTTATGCCAGTTTAAACCCGAACATGATTTAAACCCGGATACCCTGGCGCGTTACAAACAGAACCGTTTACGGGTAGTACCGGAGCTGGTGTATTCACCTTGGGCCAATGAAGCAGAATTAGAGGCAACAGGTAATAAGGCTAAAGCATGGCGTA
>NZ_LWGJ01000188.1:0-607 GCF_001635845.1 Oleiphilus sp. HI0132
CCTACGATCTATATCATATGGCCCACGACGCGGTCTGTCTGCTTGACCACCTAAAGTGTAAACAGGCCCATATTGTCGGAGCTTCAATGGGTGGCATGATCGCTCAAATCATTGCTGGTATTTATCATGATCGTATTATTAGCTTAACCTCGATCATGTCTACGGCAGATAGTCGTGGTTTAGTGATGCCTTGGAATATGAAGCTGGGGCTTCATTTGCTTAAGTCGAGCCAGGCTGCCGAAGAAGAACAGCTAGACCTGAAAATGGAAACCGTCCGTTTGATTAGCAGCAGGACTCACCCGCCAAAGCAAGAAGAGTTAGAATCTCGACTCCGGAAAGCTCTGGCGCGCGATGCTGAAAAGTACGGTACAAAAAGACAGCTTTCTGCGATTGTAGCGACTAAGAAAACCAAAAAGATTACACAGCGAGTCAATGTCCCCACTTTGATTATTCATGGTGCCGAAGATCGGCTCATTCCTATCAAGTTCGGAAGAAAAAATGCTGAACTGATTGAAGGTGCTGAATTCCGCGAGATAGAAGGGATGGCGCATGACTTTCCAAGACCCCTTGTTGGCTATCTGGCTTTTGTGGTTAGCAAGCACTTAGG
>NZ_LWGJ01000189.1:0-1529 GCF_001635845.1 Oleiphilus sp. HI0132
TTAGCGCCCATTAAGATGATCGTCATGCATGGTCATCACAGTGAAGTACTCTCTAATAATGATGGAATCAGGAATGATCGATACACTCTCTCGCCTAAGGCTCACTGGGCGTGCATTTCTTTTTGTAATAGCAGCTTTATTCTCGCTTCAATCTATTGCCCTACAGCCTACACCGGCGCAGCTCGAACAGTTTAAGGGTCTACCTGCAGCTGAGCAGGCTCGTTTAGCCAAGCAGTTTGGTGTGGATATTCCCAATGTAAATGCTGCGCAAACGCCTGTGGTTGCACAAACTAACAGCGTCATGCCAGTGGCTCAGCAGCAAGTAGCTGAGTCTGTGGGCGGAGAGATTAACACCAATACTGAAATGGAAGAAGGCAAACTGCCTGCTTTCGGCTACGACCTATTCGCCGGCCAGCCAACGACCTTTGCACCTATTACCGATATCCCTGTTTCATCTGATTATGTATTAGGCCCGGGTGATTCACTAAAAGTGAATCTCTATGGTAAAGAAAGCCAATTCTTCGAATTGGTCGTTGATCAGGAGGGGCAGGTTTATATCCCTGACTTAGGCCCAATGAGTTTAGCTGGCCTAGACTTCTCTGAAGCCAAAGAAAAAATAAAAAAGACGATTGATCAAAAGATGATTGGTGTTAAAGCCAGTGTTTCGATGGGAAGCTTGCGTTCGATTCGGGTCTTTGTATTGGGTGAAGCTCGTGTACCGGGTTCCTATGTGATTAGCTCTCTCTCGACCATGACCAATGCGCTAGTGTTGAGTGGTGGTGTTTCAGAGTTGGGTTCACTGCGTAATATTCAGTTAAAACGCAAAGGTAAGCTTGTTCAATCGCTCGACGTATATGACTTGCTGCTAAAAGGCGACACCTCGGGTGATGCACAGCTCAAATCTGGTGATGTGGTATTTATTCCAGCTGTTGGCCCTCAAGTAGCAATAAAGGGCCAAATTAAACGCCCAGCATATTATGAGCTTAAAGGTAGTGGCTCCGTTTCTGATCTTCTCTCATATTCCGGTGGTATGTTGGCTTCAGCTTACCCTCAAGGCGCGACGCTTGAACGGGTTAATGAGCAAAATGAACGTGAGTTCCTGAATTTAGACTTATCATTAAATGCTGATATAAACCGCACTTTAAAAAATGGTGACCAGATTACCTTACCTAAAATTCTGCCGAAGGTAGAAAATGTAATTAAAGTGGCTGGCCATGTAGAGCGTGCCGAAACGCGCCGTTGGACGCCCGGTTTACGAGTGAGTGATATCATTCAAAGTATTGAATACTTAAAGCCGGAGCCAGACCTAAATTATGCGTTAATCAAACGCTATTCAAAACCTGAGCGAACATTAAGTGTTCACTCTTTTAGAATCGCAGATGCATTGAAATCTCAGCAAAGCGAAGCAGATCCAGTGCTACAAGACCTAGATGAGCTAGTGTTCTTTGGCCTATATGGTGATCGCTCTGAAGAAGTTGTTAAGTTAGTGGAAGAACTGCGTCAGCAAGCAAGTATTTCTACTCCTTCAA
>NZ_LWGJ01000190.1:0-1252 GCF_001635845.1 Oleiphilus sp. HI0132
GTATACGGAGGATAAGTCGCTACTCAAACTTGCCGAGAATCACAGCTTTGATGAGCAAGACCTAAAGGAAAACAATACTAAAGGCCGTGATGAAACCAAGCCTAATAACGGGCATAGTGATGGCTAAGCAAGCAAGTGAACAAACAACAGGCGATAAAGAGTCTGAGCAATACGAGTCCGTCTCGCACAACTTCGATGCGATGAATCGTGCTATAGATACCCAAGTGGATAAACAACTGGAGCTCTCCTCTCTTTATCAGTTCCAGCAGAGCTCTCGTCGCACACTGATGGCCATGCACATCACCGTCAGCCTCTGCGTGCTTGCCCTAACAGCTACGGCTATCTGGTGGTTGCTCTCAAGCTCAGGCAGCTTTTTCAGCAGCGATATCACCTATACCGAATCGATACTCAAGTCCGCCTCAGACCGAAAGACTAGCGATGCCCTAAAGATTATCTCTGAGGCTCAAGATTCAAATAACAATCCAGACAAAGCCTTTATTGATACCTCCTTTACCGTGTTTCACCGCACACTTATATCGACAGGTGAATATGTGGTAACAGGTAAGACTTACGAGCCAGATGACCTACAAACTCCCTCTGAACAATATTGCTACCTGGAACAGAGCCAAAGTAGCAATCAGCTGAGTGGGCAGGCACTCTCTTATATCGAAGATAAAGAACTTATACTCGAGACGGAAGATCAAGCCATGATTAGCCTGGCACACCGCTACTGCCAGTTTAGTCGCTAAGTGCTTGCTTGCGAAACAGTCTCTGTATATCGGCAATCACCAAATAATTTACCGGCACCAGCACTAGGGTAATTAAGGTAGCGAAAACAATACCAAAGCCTAAAGAGACCGCCATCGGAATCAGAAACTGAGCCTGGGTTGACTGTTCAAACAGCAATGGCATCAAACCAAAGAAGGTGGTCAAAGAGGTAAGAATAACTGGGCGGAATCGTGCAGCAGCTGCACCGCTAACTGTTAGCAATAAGTCCCTGCCTTCCTTGCGGCGCTTGTTAACAAAATCCACCAGAACCAAGCTATCGTTCACGACAATTCCCGTAAGCGCCAACATTCCCAGCAAGCTAATTAGCGTCAGGTCCATCCCTATAATCCAGTGCCCGGCAATGGCTCCGATTGCGCCAAAAGGAATCACCGCCATGACGACCACCGGCTGCAAGTAAGACTTAAATGGGATCGCCAATAAGCTATAAATTATAAACAGCACAAATAAGACGCCCCATTTCAAG
>NZ_LWGJ01000191.1:0-4008 GCF_001635845.1 Oleiphilus sp. HI0132
TCAGTTCCGGATAAGCCTCTACAGCCACATTTAGACTTCCTAAAGCACTTTGTAATAAACCTTCACTTTTAGCAAGTTCCTGCAACGCTCCCGCACTAGAAGGATTAGCGGATGCTGCTTTAAGGCCTGCCAGAGCTTGATTACGAGCCGATATAACCGCTTCCAGCGTTTCACGCTCATGTGTTAGATAAGCCTTAGCCGTCTCGACTAGATTAGGAATCAAGTCATAACGACGCTTAAGCTGAACTTCAATTTGAGAGAAAGAGTTTTGATAGCGATTTTTTAAAGCTACCAAGGTATTGAAAATACGAATGATATAAAAAATCGCAAAAATGATAATGAAGGCTGTTACTAAACTGCTGATATCCATATTTAATCCCGTCACTTGGCGCACCAGTTACAGTGCAATATTCAATTGATCGAGATATCCCTATAAGCAAAAACAGTATAGGCGCATTAAGCGCCTAGCTCCTATCTTTTACTTAAGCTTGCGAGCTATGATAGGCCCACTCAAGCCAAGGCATAAGCGCGTCAACGTCGCTGCTCTCGATCGTACCTGCACACCAGATTCGTAGGCCATCAGGAGCATCGCGATATGAGCCTATATCGTAGGCTACACCTTCCTGCTCTAGCAATGCGACCATCTTCTTCAGTGCGTCTTTTTCTAAGTCTAGCACCAAACAAACACTTGTATTGGAACGAGTACTTTTATTTTCAGCCAAAAAGTGAATCCAATCATGCGCGTCAACAAAACGCTCAACAGCAGCCAAATTCTCTTCTGAGCGCTTGATCAAAGCAGGTACCCCGCCCAAGCCATCAACCCAGGATAAAGCATCTAAATAATCGGCAACACAAAGCATTGACGGAGTATTAATAGTTGAACCTTTAAAAATACCTTCAACCAACTTCCCTGGCTTGGTCATACGGAATAATTTGGGCATTGGCCAAGGTGGCGTATAGCTTTCCAAGCGCTCGACAGCTCGAGGGCTAAGTATCAGCATGCCGTGAGCACCTTCACCGCCAAGTACTTTCTGCCAGCTAAATGTGATTACGTCCAGTTTTTCCCAGGGCATATCCATGGCAAACACTGCCGAGGTTGCATCACAAATCGTCAAACCTTCACGATCGTCAGCTATCCAGTTGGCGTCTTCAACTTTGACACCCGAAGTCGTGCCATTCCAGGTAAATACAATATCGTGAGAAGAAGAAGCTTGAGAAAAATCAGGGAGTTTACCGTAGTCCGCTTCGTAGAGAGAAACATCATCCAACTTCAGCTGTTTTGTAATGTCGGTTATCCAGCCTTTACCGAAGGATTCCCACGCAAAAACATCGACAGGACGAGCACCGAGCATCGACCACATCGCCATTTCCATTGCTCCGGTATCAGAACCCGGTACTACACCCACTCGATAACCTTCAGGCAAACCCAATAAACGCGCCGTTTCAGTACAGCATGCTTCCAATGCTGTCTTACCAATCTTGGCGCGATGAGATCGACCTAAGGTATCTAATTGGAGCTGGTTAACGTCATAACCAGGCCTTTTACTACAAGGCCCTGATGAAAAGTTTGGGTTATTTGGTTTAATGCTTGGTTTTTGAATTGGCACAGCGCTGATCTCTGACTAAATAGATTAGAAAAATTTGCGCTATCCTATCATTTTTAGGGCTGTTAGGGTAAAGGCTTGACGTAGATTGTTATTTTTTAATCATCGCTTTTACTGTATTAATGACCGCGGCCTTAAAACACTACAACCCTGTATTTTTCGTTCAAGAGGTAGCGCGATATCCACCAGTCAATAAGTCACTTACCCGCTTTTGATTTATTCCAAATAGCACTGTTCACATTTCGGTCGCTTTCGCTGTTTGAGTCTTCCTTACTATGGACGGGAGATGCAGGAACCGCAGTCTCATCAGCATCTGTGCTATCACGGTATTTTCGCTGCATGCCCTGAATAAACTTGCGCAGCATTTGATCTTGCAGCTCACGATAATGTTTGTGGCCTACTTTACGAAAGAATGCGCTCAACTCGGATTTGCTGACACGATAGCCACCTAATGCCATTAGCTCACAAATATCATCGTCTCGAAGGTTCAGCGCAATCTTCAGCTTACGCAAAATAATATTATTATTTAAACGACTTTCGGGCAAAGCTTGAGGACCATCTTTCTTGCCACGCAACTTATTAATCATACCATTGAGAAAACTGGCAAACTTTTTATCTGGACAGTTAACGAAGTCTGGATCATCGTCTTTCTTTAGCCATTGACTTATGTGCTCTCGAGTTACAGCGCATTCTGCACTGGCCCACAGCGCAATCATTTGTCGATCATTATATTCAAAGGTATAGCGCAAGCGGCGAAGGATATAGTTATTGGTCAAAACAGTCTCGCAAGTTATTGCCCCTATCTTCTCGGGGCCGTAAATTATTACAACAGGCTAACATATTTTCGTGCAGACAATCCCTTCAGCATCAAATCCAATCGCGTTAGCTTCAGCACTATATTGTTCGATTAGAAAACTTTGTTAGAAACTCACTGCTTTTAGGGTGACTACTCTTTATATGAACACCTACAATAAAGCCATCAGGTGTAATAAGTGAATGCCTTACCGTTCCTAGCGCTGTAATATCGTAACGACGACCTTTATAGAATGCATTGATATCAACTTTAACCAAAGCCCGCTCTTGAATGCTTACCGGTGAGGTCAACGCAATCCCTGCTTCACTCAGATCTTTCGTTGTACACTGGATCGTCTGCTGACTTTTTAAGGTCACAAGCACCGGCCAGCGAACCTCCCTACGCGAATGCAAGCGCCTGTTTGAATCATCCCACTGCCCTTGTATAAAAACTTTTTCATCACCCTGAACTCGCGGCTTAGATAAGGCATTTTGACTTTGAAGTGATTCTTCAGTTTGTGCCTCAACACTCTACCTTTCATGCGCTTTCACATTCTCATGAGATGATTCCTCCATAACCTGCACTTTAGGCTTATTGTTTCTTTTAGTGGCAGGTGGAGCGTTAAGCACATTGCGCCCCGCAAACTCCTTGTCATGAAGCCCTAAGGCCTCATCAACATTCATCACGACAGTTAACATTTCATCATCCGAAGACTTATGCTCCGAATCTATTAAAATAAAATCAAATTGAGCAAAATGAATAACCGTGTTGTGAGTCAATAATACCTCACTATTAATACGCTGCTTGTTTACAAAAGTACCATTAGTAGACTGAAGGTCTCTCAAAAATAAGCGACCGTCTTTGCTTATTATCTCGGCATGTTCACGAGAAATACCAGAGCGCAGAACAACCATATCAATTGACTTATTTCTGCCAATAACAAAGGGAAACTTAGTGATGGGTATTTTCTTGACCACCCCAGTTTCGTCCAAACTTCCTTTCCAGTGCCAAAGTGCCAAAGTGCCAAAGTGCCATAAAATAAACTCAGTATTAATCGACATAAAACTTCTTCAGTATAAGAGCCATGCTGAAAAACACATAACTGAGCACCAAAGTTATTGGTAATAAAAGTCCATTACCGCTACCCACCCTTTGATCGCTATCGTCAGTTTAATAATGCGCATGAATCCAGGAACTATTTAAACCCAAGAAGCTCAGCCAAATGACGCTAGTTAAGCATTCTGCTACAATCTAAAGTACTAACTACTTAAATATAGGGGACCTCACTTTGCGCCAAATCAGCTTATTAATCTGCTGCATATCACTCATTACTTTTAGCAGCCTAAGTTTGGCCAAGCCTCTCGCCAGCAAAGATAAGATCAATAAAGTCAGTGACTACTTTATGAGCCAAGTCGTTCAAGCGGAATATGACAGCGCTTATTCGCTTATGTCTGCTTATATTGGCGTCAGTCCTGAGCAGTTTGAGGAACGTGGCAAAAAGATCTCCCACGATATGAAGATGCTTGAAGCACGTCAGGGCAAGCCGCTTTCCTTTGCACTTTTGAAGCAAGAGTCGGTCGGGGAGCATTTCTATAAAATAAGCTATTTGCT
>NZ_LWGJ01000192.1:0-1209 GCF_001635845.1 Oleiphilus sp. HI0132
AGATAATTATCTTACGGGGGCTTATGAGCTGAGACATGGTGGCCCGGATAAAGGCGTTGATGTGGCAATGATGGAGGGGGTTCTGAGAGAGGCACCTCTTGAGAACTTCTTTATATCAATGGCTGCCCGTTTAATTGGCCCGGAAGCTTTTGATAGCCATCATAAGATCAATATCACCTTCACTGACAGGCAGGTAAATTTCTATTTGTGGATTGAAAATGCCGTTCTGCATTTTGAACAAATTGAACCTGTCAGTGATGCGGATGCCACACTTAAGGTGACTCATGAGTTATTTCTCAAAATGGCCACTGATCAGGCTGGGATCAAAGAAACCCTGTTCTCGGATGATTTGACGGTGGAGGGTAGTAAGCTGGATTTAGTGAGTTTCTTCAGGTTGTTTGAGAAGCCGAGAGGTGTCTTTAATATCATTGAGCCTTAAGGAACTTACTTCTAGGTTCCCTAGAATAAGGCCATTTGATTATCTATTAGGCGATCAAAGTCCATCCCGATAAAGGGCAGAATGCCTTCCGCGATGGGCTTTAGCTGTTTCTCAATGTAGTGTTGGTAATCAATGTCTGATTCAAGATAGTCCAAAGGCTCAGGCCCGTTCAGGGTGATGATATAGTTGATCCAGCCTTTGTGTTGATACTGTAGTGGCTTGCCAAGCGCTTTGTTCTTTTCGTCGGCTATTTTGGCAGATCGAGCATGGGGTGGAACGTTTTTAACGTACTCTCTGAGCGGTCTTCTAAGGCGTTTTCGATAAACCAGCTGATTATCCCGTTCTCCATTCAGTGTGGCCGCCACGGTGTCTTTGATAAATTGGCTTGGGTCGCGATCATCAAAGACGATTTGGTAAAGATTCTTTTGAAAGTCTCTCGCCACGTCTGTCCAATCAGTGCGAACCGTTTCCAACCCTTTAAAGACCATTTCCGGTTGTTGATTTTTAACAACCATACCGGCATAGCGCTTTTTACTGCCCGCTTCAGAACCACGAATGGTCGGGCGTATAGGACGTTTAAAGCACCTTTTCACCCTTCGGATGAAGTAGCATACCCGAAATTGCTGCTCATTTTTATTGCCTAAGCCCCGGAATTTAGCTTCACAGCGCCCAAAGAAGGTCGTATTTTGGTCGATTTGACCGAAAAGTGCCTGGCGAATGGATCTTTAGCCGACAGTTGCCCCACCGGCCTGCCGCAAAGGCTGACAGTA
>NZ_LWGJ01000193.1:0-683 GCF_001635845.1 Oleiphilus sp. HI0132
AGAAAATCCTTTTGCTGTAAGAGGTTTAATATAGAAAGCTATATTTCCAAGATTGTACCAGTTCAATCTTGTAAACATCGCTTGAGCAGCTTGAGATATCCCTAGGCCTATAACGAAATCATGTTGATCCATGAGCTTTTTGATCAAAGCAACGCCTAGGCCTCTCATTCTCCATTTTTCATCGACCGAGAGGTCAATGGCACAGCACCCTGAGTAAACCTTATCGGCATAATTAACCGTACACTTTAAACCATACTGGGTGCCGACAACATCATTCCCGTCCCAAGCGATATATCGGGGGTTTTTGATGTTATTTGAAAATAGCCAATCGTTGTACTCGGGGGAGTGTCGCAAAGGGCTATTTACAAAAGCTTGTTTAAGGAATGAGTCGACACCTTCCGTTTCATTGTCTGTAACGGTTTCACGAATTCGATCCTTAAAACGCACGGCAAGCCTGTCAAAAACTTTTTGTTGATTGTTTTTCGTTTGGCTTTTTTTAGCACTCATCATTACCAACCCAAATCAACCTTGTCTATTAACTGTGCATGGAGGTGTAAATATTGAGTTGTTTTACGTTTGCTTTCAATATCATTGTAAATAAAGTCTGCTTGTTCAGTGCTCGTGTTTAATGCTTCTGCTAACTCTGATGATGGCTTTTCGTTGTTATAGAACCACAGCGCTAC
>NZ_LWGJ01000194.1:0-737 GCF_001635845.1 Oleiphilus sp. HI0132
GGAAATGATGTGCTCGGTGTACTCTCTTAGCTCGTCTTGTTCAGCGAACATTTGCGACCAATTGTAAGGCTCTGAAGATATCGAATACAAAGGAGAAGGAACATCGACGGCTGCGCCTGGGTAGGTATTTTGGCTCCAGGTACCACCGACAAATTCGCGCCGCTCCAGAATCAGAAAATCCTGAATGCCACGTTTGATTAGGTTCATGGCTGCCAGCTGTCCGCCGAATCCGCTACCGATAATAATGACTTGGTAATCTTGTTTCATTTAGCACTCCAGTCGCTCACAAGACCTTGCCTTGCTCACTGAATTTTTATGTTTATTGTCTAGCGCTTGCCATCATCATAGTCGAAGATTAACGAGATATAAATTGTGACGACAAGCAACTTCAAAACATCATATATTCTGACTACAGGTGTAGTCAAATATTTTTTGACTGACGGTCACGCTTTACATCCGACTTCAAATCACGGCAGAATAGACGGCTCAACCCGGACTAAAAATCACTTCAATCAGGACGAAATAAAACGCCAATGCCCTCTGCTGAACCTTCTAAAGAAAATAAAAAGACCGAACGGACCTATGGCGGGGTATCTTTAGCTGAGCGGAAAAAACTTAGAAAACAACAATTTTTAGATGCGGGCTTAAGACTATTTGGATGTTGCGGCTTTAGAAATTCAACTGTCAGGAGCTTATGCAAAGAAGCCAAGTTAACTGATCGCTATTTTTACGAATCC
>NZ_LWGJ01000195.1:0-981 GCF_001635845.1 Oleiphilus sp. HI0132
GCCAGGAAGCAATTTTGGTTGCAAGCAATGCAAAACCGCCAATCATAATCGCTAGCGTCGAAGTTTCACCAATTGAGCCCTGAATAAAGCCTAAGAACGCGTCGACCCATGAAACTGATTGGTTAAGACCTTCAATTCCGCTGGCTGCAACAATGCTTAGAGGCGTCGCGCCACTAAAGCCGTCGACAGCAGTCCAAACTGCGTCGCCCGAAATCTCGGCAGGGTATGCAAAGAACAAAAACGCACGACCAGTTAAGGCTGGGTTCAAGAAGTTCTTGCCTGTACCGCCAAAAATTTCCTTACCAACAACAACACCAAAGGAAATACCTAGAGCAACCTGCCACAAGGGGATATCAGCTGGAACGATTAAGGTAAATAGTATTGAAGTAACAAAAAAGCCTTCGTTAACTTCATGCTTACGCACGGTGGCAAACAACACTTCCCAAAAACCACCCACTACAAACACTGTCAGGTAGATAGGTATATAGTATGCTGCGCCATATACGAAGTTATGAAGAATATTTGACGCATCATGGCCAATGAAAAACATGCTATGCCAATCGGTTGGTATAGTACCCAGCCCAGCCGCTATAGCAGTATTTGCCTGGAAACCGACGTTCCAAATACCAAAAAACATAGCAGGGAATGCGCACAACCAAACCGTAATCATAATACGCTTAAGGTCGATACCATCTCTAACATGAGATGTGGTTTTGGTTACACTTGATGGCGAATAAAAAATGGTGTCAGCAGCTTCGTAAAGCGCATACCACTTCTCGTACTTGCCCCCTTTCTCGAAATGGGGCTCCATTTTATCTAAAACTGTTCTAAGTCCCATGATCAACCCTCAATTTCGATTCGAGTCAGATTCTCTCGTAGAATCGGACCGTACTCATATTTACCAGGACAAACATATGTGCAAAGCGCCAAATCTTCTTCATCTAGCTCTAAACAACCTAGAAGTTGTGCTTGCTCTGTATC
>NZ_LWGJ01000196.1:0-563 GCF_001635845.1 Oleiphilus sp. HI0132
TTTAACTCATCGTCTAGCAGGGCCCTGTTTCATTAATCGGGTGTACTCGATTGCCACAATAGCCAAAGCTGATTTTTGCATCTGGGTCAGCAAAAGCAATAGCGCCGCCTAAACCGGGGTGGCCGAAGCTTCTAGGGTTGTCACCTGTTTTAAAATACGGGTTGTTCAACATAAAGCCCGTTCCATAGCGAAAGTGGCGGTGGGTCATGACTTCAACACCATCCCACTGCTCTTTTATCGCGTCTTCCAAGGCCGCTTTGCTGATAAGTCGATGGTCTCGATTGAGTTCATCGATAGTTCCTTCCATTGACAATAGGCTATAAATCTTTGCGATATTTCTAGCGTTACTATGGCCATTGCCAGACCCGAACTCGTGGGTTCGGAAATCAGGGTCCTCAAACATACGCTGAGGGTCCGGGATTGGTTTCCAAGCTCTAGCAAGTAAAGAGTTTGGGTCGTTGACTTGTTGTAAGGTAGGAACACCATTAGATATGACGATATCGGCGCAACGAGTAATCTGGCTTTCATTCATGCCTAGGTAGAATTCAATATTGTTTGGCCCA
>NZ_LWGJ01000197.1:0-684 GCF_001635845.1 Oleiphilus sp. HI0132
TAGAGTAATAGTGAATATGAAGGAAAACAATATTGGCCCGCTGATGCTTGATGTGGCAGGGACTGAGTTGAATGAAGAAGAAAAACAGGTCTTATCTAGTCCGGTTGTTGGGGGAGTTATTCTCTTCTCAAGAAATTACCTGAACCCTGGTCAATTGACTAAGCTAATCTCGGAGATCCGGGAGTGCTCAAGCAATCTTATTATCGCCGTTGATCACGAAGGTGGACGCGTTCAGCGATTTCGCGAAGGGTTCACGCGAATACCGCCAATGAGGTCTCTTGACCGGGTTTATCAAGAGGATAAAGCGCAGGGCTTAAAGCAAGCTTTTGATCTGGGTTGGTTAATCGCGGCAGAGCTAATTGCATTTGATATTGATATCAGCTTTACGCCAGTATTAGATCGCGACCATGGTGTTTCTGAAGTAATCGGCGATAGAGCATTTTCCTGCGATCTTGAGACGATTACTGCTTTATCTTCATCGCTGGTTTCAGGTATGAAAGAAGCAGGCATGGCTTCTACAGGGAAGCATTTTCCTGGTCATGGAGCGGTTGTTGCTGATTCACATCATGAGATCCCGGAAGACAATCGTAGTCTAGAGCAGATCATGCAAAATGATACGATTGTTTTTGAGCGCTTAATCCCATTAGGGCTTGATGCATTGATGCCTGCTCATGTCATTTATAG
>NZ_LWGJ01000198.1:0-1516 GCF_001635845.1 Oleiphilus sp. HI0132
GCTGTTGATTCATTTCTGCTCTCCTGCTCAATTCATATCATTTACATAATGATAGCGAGCACTTAGACTACTTGTAAGATGACTGATATGACATTATTAAACGACTAATAAGACAAATAAAAAGAATACCTTTTGCATTGGGATTTATGTTCACCCTAGCTCCCCTGTTTCTTCAGTCGCTGGGCTGTGGGATATTTTTTCTGTGTGTTCACAGTTGCTTGCAAACGATATTCAGTTAACAACAAGCCTAGTGGGCCCGTCTCATTCAAGTATTAATAGTAGTACACCTATTCGTATTAGCCCTACAGAAGACATTGGTCAGAAGCATTATGACTTGGTCATCATCGCGCCCCTCGGCCCTGTCCCGACTAATGGCTTTGATTTTGATGACGCGCTAATTCAGTGGCTAGTAGACAGCCAGCGAAAAAGAGGCGCAGTGGCGTCAGTATGTACCGGCGCATTTCTTGTGGCGGCGACAGGTTTGCTTGATCAGCGTCGCGCAACCACACACTGGAAGTATGCCTCCCAGTTTCGACAACAATTCCCGCTTGTTGATTTACAGATTGATAGCATGCTGACTCATGATGGAACATTATTCTGCTCAGGCGGCGCCTACGCATTTCAAGACCTCTGCCTTTATTTAATTGAAACGTTTTTTAGTCGCTCGCTCGCCGAAGCTTGCTCCAGATTACTGATGATTGATTTGTCTGAGAGATCGCAGCTAAGGTTTGCCGGTATACAAGCTTTGAAAGAACACAGTGATGAACACATTATTGGTATTCAAAACTGGATGGAAGATCATTTGGATAGCTTCGATAGTATCGAAGAGCTAGCAAACCGCTTTAACATGAGCAGCCGAAACCAGGTGCGGCGCTTTAAAACCGCTACCGATGAAACGCCATCTAGCTATTTACAAAAGCTTCGCATAGAGAAAGCAAAGCATCTGCTTCAAACAGGGAGTCAAAATATAGAGGCCATCGCAGGTAACGTTGGCTATCAGGATATTCAGTATTTCAGAACGCTTTTTAAAAAGCTCTGCGGTCAAACACCAAAACAATTTAGACAAAGTAAACTAAAACGCTAATACCTATAGTCCGTCGAGTGCAACAATTCTGTTTTTGATCTCTTCAGGAATGGCATGTTTACAGTTATTGTTATAATCGTAAAAAACGATTATTCCCTCACCTTCTGCCGCAATTCTGCCAGTATTATGGCTCATAACGTAGTACTTCATGGTAAAGCGATCTTCTGAAATTTCGCACACTCGCGTTGCCACGGAGATATTGTCAGGGTAGCTTAAAGGCGCTTTATAGCGGCACTGAGTAGAGGCCAGTATTGGGCCAATACCAGAGCGTTTCATTTCTTCATTATTACCCAGTCGGTCAAAATAGGCAATTCGCGCACTTTCGAAGTATTTAAAATAGACGACATTATTAACGTGCTGAAAGGCATCCATTTCACCCCAGGCTACTGGCGTATCTATCGAAACCTGACACTGCTCAAACACTTCGCTCAT
>NZ_LWGJ01000199.1:0-824 GCF_001635845.1 Oleiphilus sp. HI0132
TTTTGTGGTGACTGTAACCGGGTGCGAGTGACTGCTGAGGGTTTACTTTTGCTATGCTTGGGTAATGAGCATGCGGTTGACTTGCGTGCCGTCTTGCGTGCCCACCCCGGAGACAGAGAGCGTCTGAAGCGAAGCATTATCGAGGCAATGGACCTTAAGCCAGAGCGTCATGAGTTTAACTTGTCTGAAGAGCCTCAAATTGTTCGCTTTATGAATATGACAGGTGGTTAAGCTCCTAAGTCCGAATTTATAGTTTTCGAGCTTCACCTAGATAAATATAGCCTGCGAACTTTGGTGCTTTAGGAGCGTAGAAGCGCTCAATCATTACAATTTCGAACCCGCCTGCTTGAATGAGCTTATCAATCGGGCGGTTCAGGTTACAACCTCCTGCAACACAGCCCCAGGGTTTGTTTAAACGGTGTTGCCATTTCTCAACTTTTGGTTCAGGCGCTAGGCCATGCTCACTAAATAGAAGCTTACCCTCAGGCTTGAGTACTCTATGCATTTGCTGAAGGGCTTTGTGGTAGTCGGGGATTGTGCATAAGGTGAAGGTTAGCAGGATGGTATCAACGCAGTCGTCTTCAAGCGGAATCTCTTCACCAGGTAAGTCCAGCCATTTTACTTCAATATCGGACTTTGCCACCTTAGCTGCGGCCTTTCTTCGCATTCCTTCAGAGGGCTCTAGGCCCCATACAAAGTCGATGTTCTTACTGTTGTAGAATTCAAGGTTGGCGCCAGAGCCCATGCCAATTTCGAGAACTCGTCCGGTGCATTTCGGTACTATTCTTTTACGGAGTTTCTGAATAGGGGGAGAGGTGCAGGCA
>NZ_LWGJ01000200.1:0-750 GCF_001635845.1 Oleiphilus sp. HI0132
GGCTATCGGCATATCCGGTAGTATTATCGCGCTTATCCTGGTGACCGCCATCGCATTCATTAACATCCATAACACACAGAACAATCTGGGCGCCCCAATCTCTCAGGTGAAGCATTTAGTCGATGAAATTTCCATGGGGAACTTTTCGAACGCTTCAGAAAATACTGGTGCGAAGAACAATAGCCTAGCCTCCAAGCTACAGGCTTTAGCTTATAGCCAACAGGAAAAACAAAACGAAATAGAGGCTTCTCAAGCCTCCACTCAGCGGATTATCTCTGCCTTAAACGTCTGCAACACCAATGTCATGATGGCCGATGATGACTACAACATTGTCTATATGAATGACTCCGTAAAGGAAATGATGCAAAGTGCTGAAGCAGACTTAAAAGTGGTACTT
This sequence comes from Oleiphilus sp. HI0132, assembly GCF_001635845.1. Classification (NCBI taxonomy): domain Bacteria; kingdom Pseudomonadati; phylum Pseudomonadota; class Gammaproteobacteria; order Oceanospirillales; family Oleiphilaceae; genus Oleiphilus; species Oleiphilus sp. HI0132. The sequence continues at coordinate 398 of NZ_LWGJ01000200.1, forward strand.
CCCAACTTTAATGCTCAAGCACTTATGGGAGAGAGTATTGATGTCTTCCATAAAAATCCGGCTCACCAACGGAGTATGCTAGAAGGCTTGCAAACTCAATATAACGGAAAAATCCAAGTTGGCACTCGAACATTCAGTTTGATAGCCACACCAATCTTTGATGATGAACACCAACGACTCGGCACCGTCGTCGAGTGGGATGATCAAACCGCGCAGCTAGCCAAGGAACAGGCTGAAGCTCAGTTGGCAGCAGACAATACGCGAATCAAACTAGCGCTAGATGTGTGTAGCACCAACGTCATGATGGCCGACGCTGAGTTCAATATCATTTATATGAATGAATCAGTACAAGA
>NZ_LWGJ01000201.1:0-987 GCF_001635845.1 Oleiphilus sp. HI0132
GGACAGTGAAAAACTAGGAGAACATTTACTTAAAGTCATCGAACAACTTCCAGTCAAGCAGCAGCAATGCTTCTTACTCAGGACGTGGGAAGGTTTATCGGTTCGGGAGACTGCAGAAGTAATGAAGATCAACGAAAATAGTGTGAAGAGCCATTACTTTCGCGCTATGGAAAAGCTGCGCTCATCAAAAGCGCAATTGCAGTAAACCAGAGTTCAGGTCAAGAGAATGAACGATAAAGAAATTCAACAACGAGCTAAGCAAGCGCTGGACGAAAGTACCCGGAATCTTTCCCCTAAAGTACAGCGCAGCCTATATCAAGCAAGACAAGACGCTATGGCACAAAATTCAAAGCCATGGTTTAGGCACCCCTTAGTAGGATTCACAGTGGCAGCAAGCTTTTCGGCTGTTCTGTTGATAAACTATTTGCCACAGAAGCAAGGAGAAAATATTCCAAACCTTGTTCAAGCAAATATTGACGACTTTGTTCTACTATCGAACTTCGACGAAACAGACTTGGATATTGCAGAAGATTTAGAGTTCTCCTATTGGTTATCGGAACAACTAGAAAATGAAACAATACCTGAAACCTTATCTGTTAGTGAGCTGCGTAATGGCTAATGCATTCACTACTTTTCAAGTTCGAGCTAACGAAGCGCCTATTCAAGATATGAGCTTCTTTCTGTTTCTGGCCGAGACAATCGTCAATGGCAAAGAACTTGTAACGCCTATCGACTTACAGCAGATTAGCGATAACGAGCTGTCCAACTCCAAGGATCACGACTTGGTGCCCAGTGAACCTGAAAATAGCGAACAGGAGGCAAACCATGAATAAGCTTCCCAAGCACTTAATCACATTATTACTGGCCAGCTTTGTTTCGCTTTCTTTTGCAGAGGAATGGTCATCTTTGCCAAACGAAACCCAAATATTACTCAGCCCTTTTCAATCACAATGGGATAGCTTAGACAAAACCAAGCAAGAAGCCTTG
>NZ_LWGJ01000202.1:0-18084 GCF_001635845.1 Oleiphilus sp. HI0132
ACGCTAGAGATGATTTGGCCAGACGAATGTGCAATGAACCCTAAGGCAAATTGCGCACTGATCTATGAGATCTGTACGTAATCCTATACCTAAAAAAATTCATGACTGCGTTATCGTTGTTTCTCCATAAAACAATCAAAAAGCTGGAGAAGCAAAATGATTAGATTAAAACAAAAAAAATTGATAGACCTGCCAGTGAAGATGGCTAAGGCTGTCAAATTTGCAGCTGCCTGTATAGTTTCTGTGAGTGTTGTCGGTTGTACAGGTAACCCTTACGAAGAAGTGGCAGATCGCAATGACGTTATTACTCTGGGCGACTCGATCTTTGATCTTAATGGTGTCATTCAAGAGACGCTCGAATCCTATGCCGGTGAGACCTTTCGAGATTACACGCAAAGCGGAGCAGAGTTGTCTGGTGGTGCCTTGGCTAAAGCCGTCGATCAACAATATGAGGATGCTAAGTCTACAGACGCAAATATCGATACCATTGTTATGGATGGCGGCGGTAACGACATTCTTATCCCCGCAATGCTATTCGACCCTTATGGGTGTCGTACTCACTGGTGGCGTTGGAATATTTCAAGAAGCTGCCGTGGCTTGATTGAGGATCAGTATATTAATGCAGTAAACCTGCTCAATCAGATGGAAAGTGATGATGTTCAGAACGTGATATGGCTAGGGTATTACGAGTTACCTCGTGGCAATAAAAACCTCACAAAAGCCTTAAATTACGGTGATGACTTGCTTGGTTATGCTTGCGATGTAGCGACGAATGCAAGCTGCTCATTTGTCGATACGCGTGGCACTGTTCCAGCATCTCAAGTTGAAAGCGATAATATTCACCCAACCCCAGAAGGATCTATTAACTTGGCAAATCAGATTTGGCCTGTGCTTCAGCCTGTATTGTAATTCGGGTAAATACATTCACTCGACTTAATTAGATTTACATAGTTAGTGGGGCCAGGGAAGGCCCTTTTTTTGTGAATGAAATCACAAATCTATTCTCTTTTTAGCTCGTGTATTATCGAGGGTGCAAAATATGAACAATATTCACTATTTGGTACGTTTTGCGCCTCACTAAACTTAAATTAATCATTATATGATCATGTCTCCATATCAAAAATAACAACTGGAGAAAGCATGAAAACGATGAATCTAAGAAAACTGTATCACAAAGGCGGCTCTATGATTAAGCTGGTGGGGACACTAGCGATTGCCGGTTCCTTGGTTGCTTGTACGGGAAACCCTTATGAAGAAAACGCTCAGCGTATGGACGTGGTAACGCTAGGTGATTCGATATTCGATTTGAATGGTGTAATTGAGGAGGACCTTCAAGCGAATGCCGGTACCACTTTCCGAAACTATACGCAAAGTGGCGCTGAGTTATCGGGTGGTTCATTAGCAACACCTGTAGACAAACAGTACCAAGATGCGAAAGCAACGGATGCGAATATTTCTACGATTGTCATGGATGGCGGCGGTAATGATATCTTGATACCGGCAACTTTATTCGACCCTTATGGTTGCCGTACTAAGTGGTATCGCTGGAACATTTCTAGCAGCTGCCGTGGCTTAGTTGAAGATCAGTATGTTAACGCGGTTAACTTGCTAAACCAAATGGATGCAGATGGCGTCGATAATGTTGTATGGCTCGGCTATTACGAGCTACCTAGAGGTAATGCGAATCTAACTCAAGCATTGAATTATGGAGATGACTTGCTGGGTTATGCTTGTGACGTGTCGAGTAATGCGAATTGTCATTTTGTAGATCCGCGTGGAACGGTACCTGCTTCTCAGGTGGAAAGTGATGATATTCATCCGACCGTGGAAGGATCTCATAACCTTTCAGCACAGATCTGGCCAGTACTTCAGCCTTTGCTATAAAAACAGAGTAGTAAGTTTTGGAGCGGCAGGGATCGCCGCTTTCTCGAAATGTCTAAAGATAATAATTCAGAGAGTAGATATGAGTGAGCACAATAAAGCCGTAAATTTGAAACCCTATTTGTTGGGTGGCATCGCTGTTATCAGTATCGCACTAAGCGTTTTCCTTATTCAGTTATTTGCCAGTCAAAAGCCACTTAATTCGCACTATGAGCCTGTTTCTCTTGGCCCTTCATTACCTTTATCTTCCTCGACTGAGGATTACCTTGATGTGCCTACTCCTCAGATTCCAGAGTATTTGAAAGCGGAGCCTAGTGAGATTGAGCAGCTGATTGAAGCCTTAGTAAGCTTACTGGTTCAAGAACACTCAAGTGAGAAACACTTACCGTCTTTTCACGCAAGCTTGAAAGAAATGCGTAACGACTTAATACAGTCCTACCCAGATACAGGTGCGGAAATATTTGAGCGAATTATTCGAACGGCTTTCCCCGAGTTAGTAGATGATATTCTTGCTTTATTAGCAATGCTTGATATCTATGAGGAGTGGCTCTTGACTAATATATTAGATCTGAATGAAATGCCTGCGTTGCAGCAGCAAGGCATGTTGTGGCAAAAGCGCTATGAAATTTTTGGTGAGGAGTTAGCAGAAGCTATTTGGGAGAAAGAACGAAGTGCTGAAGAAGATAAACGAGAGTCGATGCTCTCTACCGTTAATATGCTTAACCAGTCACTTGATATGAGCATGCAAGACCGAGTTTATCTATTGCAAAGCGCTTATGATGAAAACTATTTTGGCTCTGTTGAAGATTTGGTGCTTGATTCGAAAGGTATGTTATCTCAAGTTGTCTTTGGTCTTAATGCTGTACAAAGTGAACTCGGTGCATTAACACGTGAAGAACGTCAGTATGAAATTAATGAAGTGAGGCGGCTCATCGGATTCGAAGAGTCCCAGATAGAATGGTTGGCCAAGCGAGACCAAGAGAGAGAGGATCGGTGGAATAATGGTTACGCATATATGGAAGAGCGTTCACTTGTCTCTGAGCAGTTTGAAGGCGAAGCCTTAGTAGAAAAGCTAAGCGCTTTGCGAGAGAAGTACTTTAAAAATGAGGCCAGTACCATCCAGAAGGAAGAAGAAATGTTAGGTTTCTTCCGTTATAACAGAGAAAGGGTTTATGGGCGAAACTGATTACTTAAGAGTCTTCAAATGGAAAGAAAAAAGGCGCGTTGAGTTTTCTCAATGCGCCTTTTTTATAATCTTTCGAAAGTTAGCTCTTAATTGCGTTTGCCTGCGCTATTGCGTTACCAATATAGGTAGCAGGCGTCAATTTCAGCAGCTCTTCTTTAGCAGGGTCTGGAATATCTAAAGTCTTCACAAAGCTTTGAATCGTTTCCTGGTTCATTACATTACCGCGAGTTAGCTCTTTAAGCTTCTCGTAAGGTTGTTCAACCTTATAGCGACGCATAACGGTTTGAATCGGCTCAGCCATGATTTCCCATGCGTTGTCGAGGTCTTGAGCTAAACGCTCCGGGTTAATTTGAAGCTTGTTTAGACCCTTTAGCGTGGACTGGTAAGCAATGATGCTGTGCGCCAGGCCGACGCCTAGGTTACGAAGAACCGTAGAATCTGTCAGGTCACGCTGCCAGCGAGAGATAGGTAGCTTTTCTGCCAAGTGGCCTAATATAGCGTTTGCCAGGCCTAAGTTGCCTTCAGAGTTTTCAAAGTCGATAGGGTTAACTTTATGAGGCATCGTGGAAGAGCCAACTTCACCAGCAATTGTTTTCTGCTTGAAGAAAGCCATTGAAATGTAAGCCCAAATGTCGCGGTCTAGGTCGATTAGAATCGTGTTGAAGCGGGCAATTGCGTCAAACAATTCTGCAATATAATCGTGGGGCTCAATCTGTGTTGTATACGGGTTGAACTGTAGTCCTAGGCTCTCGATGAATGTTTTAGCATTTTCAGCCCAGTCAACATCAGGGTAGGCAGATAGGTGAGCATTGTAGTTACCTACAGCGCCATTAATTTTGCCCAGGATTTCAACTTTCTCGATTTGAGCCAACTGGCGGCGTAAACGAGCAACAACATTTGCAAATTCTTTACCCATTGTAGAAGGCGAGGCTGTTTGACCGTGGGTACGTGAAAGCATCGGGATTTCAGCGTGCTCAAGTGCCAGTTCTTCCATTTTGTTTACAACTTCTTTCATTGACGGTAAAACACTCTTCTGCATGCCATTAGTAAGCATTAAACCGTGAGATAGGTTGTTGATGTCTTCCGAAGTACAAGCAAAGTGAACGAACTCGGAATCGGCTTCTAATTCAGGGAAGTCGCCTTTTGCTGCAGAGAACTTTTCTTTTAGGAGATATTCAACTGCTTTTACGTCGTGATTTGTAGTGCGTTCAATTTCTTTAACGCGCTCTGCGTCTTCTACAGAGAAGTTACTTACGATATCGTCTAGGAACTTGTTGGCGTCAGCAGAGAAGGCTTTTAATTCTTCAATTTGAGGGTGGGCTGCCAAGGTTTGCAACCAACGAATTTCAACCTCTACGCGGAATTTAATAAGTCCAAACTCGCTGAAGATATCCCTAAGGTCAGTGACTTTTGAGCCGTAACGGCCATCGATAGGTGAAACTGCGGTTAAAGATGAAAGTTGCATTCGTAATCTCTTTCTCTGCTGCTTAAAAAATGGGCGGCAATGATACTACAAATGTGACCTGAGTTGCACTTTTTGTCACGGATACATGAGGGTGCGGTCTATTGCTTATGTTTTGTGGCTTGCTCGGAAATTGATTTATTTTTGATCGCTAATGGTAATGGTGGCTCAATGATGTACGACATTTCTTTGGGCAGCTGATAGATATTGCTTTCGACGCGTCTACGCATTTTTTCTAGTGTGCCTAACGGTTGGTCAACAACGAAGCTGTTGGCGAGCCATGCCGGTAGGTCTCCGCTAGGATCAGCATGCGTTTCATATTCGACAAAAATATAGCCATCACCTTGTGGTGTAAAGCGCCAATAACCTGTTAGTTGTGTGACAGGTACACAGTCTTCGTGATTTTGCTTTACGGCTGTGCTGGCTTCGAAAGTCATCGTTACAGCATAGGTCTTGGGGTCTTGTTTAATATTGGCATGTAGTACATAATCTCGGTCGCTTACAGGCCAGGGGGCACTCGTTCGTTGGTAAATATAAAAGTCTTTATTTGATATTCTTCGAAGAACTTCACTCTTTGCGCAATCTTGTAGCCATAGTTCCATTGCAGATATGTCTGTATGGTGGGCCATTAAGTTATGTAGGCTTGATTTAATCGAGGTTTCACCACGAAATGCTTTGAATGAGGAACCCTCTATCTCTTGAGTATATACCTTGATTCCGTCGTCATCATGTTCCAAGTTCCAGCTATTGGCAGAGCAGGTTAGGGCAAAGCACAAGCTTAGTAGAGGGATTGAAATAAGTAAGTGTAGTGGTTTGCGTAATATGGTTTTCATTAGATGTGTCTACTTATCTCGGTGTTTATCAGGCATAAAATGAATATAACAATAAAAGAGAGCTATAAATATGCTCTCTCCAAGTCTATACCTTGTACTGCTCAAGAAGTTGCTGAGTTGAGCTGGTTAGCTTTTGTAGCTCTTCGCTATGTTGTGAAAGTGTTGTCGCACCTTCGTGGGTTTCATGAGCGACCTCTTTGATAGAGACCACATTGCTGCTGACTTCATTCGCAACGATGCCTTGTTGTTCCACCGTTGCAGCGATCATATTATTCCTATCGGTGACTTCAGCGACTTTTGAACCCGCTATCATTAGGCACTCTCCGGTGCTGTAAGCATTATCCACACAAGATTGAGTATGGATCTTTCCGGCCTCCATTACTTTAACTGCATTGGCAGCGGCAGATTGCAGAGCTTCAGTCATCGCCTGTATTTCTTCAGTGGATTCATGAGTTCGTTGTGCGAGAGACCTAACTTCATCTGCTACTACCGCGAAGCCGCGGCCTGTTTCGCCAGCTCGTGCAGCCTCGATCGCGGCGTTCAAAGCTAATAGGTTGGTCTGTTCAGAAATGTTTCTGATGACGCCAAGAATGGTGTCAATTTGTTGAACATCGGCTTCAAGTTGGCTAATGACTTGGCTGGCTTGTGTCATATCATCCGAGACGCTGCTGATTGCACCAATGGTATTGCGCATCATCTCGTTACCTTGATTTATTTGAGTATTTGCTTCGTGAGTCAGGTCTGAGGTTTCTGCAGCGTTGTTAGCAATCTCTTGAATTGTCATGGCAAGCTCTTCAATTGCCGAGGCGAGAAGCTCGGTCTCAGAGTGTTGTTGGTCAACACCTTCTGATGTTCTTGATGTAATGTCATTTATGACGGTTGCAGAAGACGACATTTCTTCAGAGCCGTGTTTGCAGTGATTGATTAAGCTACGGAAGGCGCTTTGCATGCTGATGAACGATCGGCTTAGACCTCCTAGCTCATCGCGACGCTCAGTTTGCTCAATTTCTTGTCGAAAGTCTCCGTTTGCAGCGTCTTTCATGACTGATACGATTCGCTTTAAAGGTTCGACCAAGTCTTGGGTCATCATTCGAGCGATCACAGCAACGACAATGAGCGTGGCAAGAAGCAAGAAGATAGACGATCGTGACTTTTTCCAGAATAGCTCATCGATATCGTCAATATATACACCGCTGCCGATAATGTAGTTCCAAGGTTTGAAGCCTTGAACATATGAGGTTTTTGCAACAGGTTCGTCTTTTCCAGGTTTAGCCCAATAATAATCGACATACCCGCTTTCAGAGCTGCGTACGACTTTCACAAAATCGGAAAACAGTTGCGTGCCTTTAGGGTCGGTAAATTCGCTTAAGTCTTTTCCGTTCAGTGCTGGCTTAATAGGGTGCATCACCATTTTCGCGCTATAATCATTGATCCAGAAATATCCGCTGCCATTGTCGTACCTTAGGTGTCTGATAGCGTTGACGGCTTGTTTTTTAGCTTCTGCTTCACCCAATATATCTCTTCGTTCGTAGAATGAGCTAAGCAGCGAAGACGCATTTTCAACAAGATGCTTCACTTCACTTTTTCGACTTTCGAGCAAGTTATCTCGCTCATTAATCCGGTCAAAAACTTGAATGAATAAGCTGCTAATAATGGCAATAGCTAGAAGTAGCCAAATTTTGACTTCAAATCGAAGGTTGCTAAACAAAGTGTTTTCCTTAAGAAATCAGTAATGGTTGGGTCGTGATTTTACTGCAAAATAGATTGATTCGTGAGCAGAAGTTCCTAATATAGATTCAAAGTCTCTCTCATGCAAGTTACTGGATTTAATCAATAATTGAAGTAGATCTGTAATAGTTTTCAGATATAATTATGTAGCAGCTAGCTTGCTCTGCTTTGGCTTAATAGTTTTTCGCACTCATTTGCTAACGCGCGTCGTTTAAAGATAAAGTGCCAACGATGGCCAGAGAGTTGTCGCCATAAGTTTGCAGCCCTTACGCCTGAGAGAAGCAGGCAGCGGATTTTTGCTGCGTTCAGATCGACGGTCAAGTGGCGTTCATGGCCAGATACCTGTACACGCAATGAAAAGGTGCTGATGGTTTGCATGTAAATCTCAGCGAGACTGCCAATGACATTTTCGTGAAGCAGGCCAAAATGCTCTACTTGCTGTTGTGCCCTCTCAAGTTTCCGGCTAAGTGCATCTAGCATTTCTTTATCTTTATTGAGTTTTCTCTCAAGGTGGAGGACTGCAAGAGCGTAGCGCACGGGCAGTACGTGCCCCTTAGTATTAGTTTTGGCAAGTAGGTCATGAACGACTTCAAGGCCTTTCTCAAGTTTGGCAAGGTCACCAAAGACCGATAGTGTGGTATCCGGGTTTGTGATAAACAGACTATTTAAGGCAGTTTCCAGGTGTTGAGGATTGCATTGTCCGCTCTGTGCAATGTCGTCAGCGGCTGACATTGCCTGGAATAACCCTGCTAGGGCAAGTATTTGTTGTTGAGTCTTGTTCATAGAGTTCACTGTTTAAAATTACTTTGCTGATGATTGCTGAGCATGTCTTGGAATTCAGCTTTCTAGTGTTTTAGCTGTCTATTCCGTTGTTTCAATAATCGCGCCACCGAGGCATTGATCTTCAAGATAGAAGGCAATCGATTGGCCGGGTGTGACCGCGCGCTGAGGCTGCCCAAAGAATACGCTTAAGCATCCATTGTCGTTACTTTCAATAATGCAGTCCTGATCAGCTTGGCGGTAGCGCACCTTAGCTTTGCAGTGGAAAGGGTACTCACTTGGAGCTTTGTTGATCCAGTCAGTTTCGAGAGTCTGTAGTTGGCTGCTGTATAGAAGGGGGTGCTTGCTGCCTTGAACAACGATTAATACGTTACGATCAAGGTCTTTTTGTGCAACATACCAAGGTGATTCGTCATAGCCGCTGAGCCCACCAATTCCTAAGCCTTGGCGCTGCCCAATAGTGTGGTACATAAGCCCATTGTGTCGGCCGATGATATCGCCCTTGTCAGTTTCAATATCACCCGGTTGCGCAGGGATGTATTGCTTTAGAAAGTCAGAGAACTTTCGCTCTCCGATAAAACATATGCCGGTACTATCTTTCTTGTTATGTGTGATTAAATCATGTTCTTCGGCAAGCTTTCTTACAGCTGGCTTTTCCAATTCACCAACCGGAAACAGGGTTTTCGCTAATTTGCTTTGGTTGACAGCATGTAGAAAGTAGCTTTGATCTTTGTTGTTATCGAGCCCCTTTAATAGCAAGGTTTGCCCATTATCGTCAGCGCGTCTCACGTAATGGCCTGTCGCAATGTAATCTGCCCCTAAGGTACTCGCATAATCGAGAAAGGCTTTGAATTTGATTTCCTTGTTACACAGGATGTCAGGGTTGGGAGTTCGCCCAGAGCGATACTCAACCAAAAAGTGCTCGAAGACTCTGTCCCAATATTCAGCGGCAAAGTTAGCGGTATGAAGCTTAATACCTAGCTTGTCACATACAGCTTGGGCATCATTCAGGTCTTCGATTGCGGTACAGTATTCTGTGCCGTCGTCCTCGTCCCAGTTTTTCATAAACAGGCCTTCGACAAGAAAGCCTTGCTGTTTTAGGAGTAGTGCTGAAACGGAAGAGTCAACACCGCCTGACATGCCAACGATTACGCGTGTTTGGCTTGGATCAACAGAAGAGGGTAGGGAAGAGCTATTTTGTATCATAAGGTGGATATATTAGCGGTGAGCTGCTGAAGTAAGTTTGTTAGTTTGTTTGGAAGAAAGTGCATTCTACCTTGTTGCCTTTATACTTGGTAGTGCCTCCTTTATGCTACTAGATGTTCGGTGGAGTATTTAGTTTGCTGTCTATACTTTGTATAGTAACGGTACTGGGGAATAATGAAGTGATCAGAGAGTCTTGAGGGAATATCAATGAGCAGTGTGCAAGTTGTGCCACGAATTTTGGAGTTGTTTGAGCGTGCTAGTGCAAAACAGTTTGATAATTTAGGTGCTTATATTAAAAAGACTGATAATGACCTACAAAGGTTATCTACTCTTGATGGCTTTGTTTCTGTATCCATTGAGGCTAGTTCTGAAGATCTTTCTATCTTAATGTATTTAAGTGTTTCTGGAGCTTTTCTCAGGGAAACAATGCCTAGTATTGAAGCGCAAAATTAAACAATTGTGCAGTACCAGGAAAATTGGTGTATGGAGCTAGCTAATCGCTTTTTGGGAGACTTGAAAAACCAGTTGCTGCTTCATCACTGTATTCTCAGAATGGGCTTGCCTAAATTGTGTCAGGATGAGCTGTTAGAGCTGGACGCACCTGTTGATTACGAAGTTCATGAGAGGCTTTTCTTGGTGGATAGCCACCTATTGGCACAGATTCATGACTTGCCAATTGTCTGTCGTTTATTAATAAAACAGACCAATAAAGAAATGATATTTGCGGAAGTTAGTGAGGGTTTGGAGGAAGAAGACTGGTTTGAAGAAAGCGAGCTTGAGTTTTTCTAGTGTCTCAAGCTGCTTTTGGGGTTTCTGCCTTTGAATCGGTTTAACTATGTTTGAATTCAGGGCTTCCAGGCAAAAAACTCGCAACATTCTTTACTCGCCAGGCAAGTTCTTCGTGGCTATCTGCTTGCACAGTCACGTGCCCTAGTTTGCGTCCTTCGCGTTCTTCTTTTCCGTACAAATGAAGGTTGGCGTAAGGAAGTGACAAGATACTCCCGGTATCACCTTTTTCACCAATAATATTGATCATGCAGGTGAGCTTTTGCGCTTCGGTGCAACCTAAAGGTAGGCCGCTGACAGCACGCAAATGGTTTTCAAACTGACTGCAATGTGCGCCTTCAATGCTCCAGTGCCCAGAGTTATGGACTCGAGGTGCCATTTCATTAGCGACTAAGCCGTTTTCTGTTTCAAATAATTCCAGTGTTAAAATGCCGACATGCCCTAGCTCATGCATTAACTCTTTAATATATTGATTTGCTTGAGCATTTATATCGTCCGCGACCTTAGCTGCAGGTGCGATGGAATAGCGCAGAATGCCTTCGTGGTGGTCGTTTTCTGCTAGTGGGTAGACTTTCATGCTGTCATCAGCTGAGCGTACAGCGATAATTGACAGCTCTCGAGAAAAGTTTACGAATGCTTCTGCAATAAGTGTGTTTGTGCCATTTTTACCTTCGCCAATAGCCTGCCATGCTGCTTCGCATTGTTCTGCTTGACGAATAACGAACTGGCCTTTTCCGTCATAGCCTTCTCGCGTTGTCTTGGTGACGATTGGGCAACCTAGTTTTTCGACAGCCGCTTTTAACTCTTCAAGGGAGTTGACGATATGGTAGGCAGGAGTGGGAATTCCAAGTTTGGTAAATAGTGCCTTTTCCTCAGCTCTATTTTGACAGACTTCAATAGACTTTGAGGGGGGATAAAGTGTACTTTTACTTTCGATGTATTGTGTTAGTTGCGCTGGAAGGTGCTCAAATTCATAAGTGACGACATCAACGTCATTCAGGAAGTCCGCTAAGGCCGGATTGTCGAGCTTGGCCTCGGTGTCGATAGTAATGTCTCCAAGTCCAACGCTAGGAGAACCGGACGTATCATAAAAGTGAAAGTCCAGCTCCAGAGGGTATCCCGCCAAAGCGAGCATTCGGCCTAGTTGCCCAGCGCCCAGTACACCAATTTTCTTCATTGCCTAGCCTCGTGGATCTGGTTGGCTTAATACTGTTTCTGTTTGCGTCTGGCGGAACTTATTGAGAGCAGCTTTGACTTTGTCATCATGCAATGCGATCACCTGGCCTGCAAGTAGACCTGCATTCTTTGCCCCGGCGACACCAATAGCCAGTGTACCAACAGCGATTCCGCCAGGCATTTGTGCAATAGATAGAAGGGAGTCGAGGCCGTTTAATGCTTTAGATTGAACAGGTACGCCAAACACAGGTAGATTGGTTTGTGAGGCAGCCATTCCAGGTAAGTGTGCTGCGCCACCAGCGCCACCAATTATAACTTGAATGCCGCGCTCTTCAGCTGTTTTGGCATAGTTGAATAAGAGGTCAGGGGTGCGATGTGCAGAAACGACCTTAACTTCGTAGGCTACACCTAACTCGTCTAGCATGTTGGCCGCGTGTTCCATTGTCGGCCAGTCCGACTTTGAACCCATGATTATCCCAACTACTGGCTGCATCTTGTCACCTCTCACTAACTGTCTGGCCTTGATGCCAAGGCACGTGATTACCCAGAGAATTAGTGTCTGGATAAAAAAAGACCGCATATAGTAGTGATTCATCAGGTTTCATGCAAATAGAATTGTTTTATTGGAGGACAAAGGTGCGCGCAGGCGCTAGAATCTGCTTTTGACTGGCTGGTGCATGGTAACCCGGCGGTAGTTGGAATTTAAGCGTACAGATACCTGAGATGATTAGTGCAGAGGAAATTTAATGGATAGCTTGCGGCCGGACCGAGATGATCTGGATCTTTATAATAGTCGAAAGAATAAGAATAAATCTGCTAAGGCATCGGCAGGCAAAAGAGATGATATCGGCAACAAAAAACAGCAAGTAGGAAAGGCCGGTTCAGGCTCTAGCTCTACAGTAAATGCTGTGCGTTCGTCCGAGGTGCGCGCCCCGGTTGCAGCCTCTCAATCATCTGCTTCACCTTTAGTCGTTTCTCTGTTGCTGTTAATGCTTCTGGCTTTGGGGGGCTTATCATACTTATATTGGCAGCAATCCCAAACGGTAGTCGGTTTAGAGGAGCGCTTGTCTAGTGCTGACGAATTTATAGGGCAAAGCAAGTTGTTGTTGGCTCGTTTGGAAGGGGAGGTTAGTGAAACGGGTGCTGAACTAATGCAAACCGGCACATCTGCAGAGAAGAAAATGGCTTTTCTGGAGTCGGAGGTTCGAAAGCTGTGGGGTGTGTCTTATGATAGGAATCGTAAAACTATTCAAGGTCATGAAAAGAAAATAGAAGCGCTAACGAAAAAGCTTGCCGAGAGTCAAAAATCTTTAGCTACTCATGAGGTTTCATTATCAGCATTGAAAGCGGACTCTGATAAAGGGATGTCAGTATTAGATGGTCGTATAGCTTCGTTGTCAGGGGAGTTGTCAATTACTCGAGCTGAACGAGAAGAGTTTTTGACGCAGTTTAATGAAAAATTGAGCACTTTCGATTCGAGTACTCAAGAGTTTGAAAAACGTATTGCTGCGCTACAGGCTCGTATGAGTGATAGCGCCAAAGTTCAATTAGAAAACCAGGAAAGCTTGCTGTCGATAGATGAAAGTCGCCGCCAGCTTATAAAAAGAGTCATTGATTTGGAGGCGAGCTTGGGTAAATTGTCTTCTTCTAGTGCAAATCCCGGGGTGAGATAGTCTTTACAGGTATTCGGATTCTCGATGACATGCGGTAGATCGCAAAAATTAGATTAACTAGCTGTTAAACTGTCCGCCTGATTGTGATGGGTAGCTAGTCTTGCTGCTCGAATAAATATAAAGCTGTACATCTATAGGAAACGATACATTGGACGGTATTGTGAGTTTCAAAACTTGCCAACGAAGCGCTTACTCTGTGAGCTTGGGTCGCGTTGCTGAGGTTAAGCAATCATTAAAGAGCGTTGTGGGCAAACCATCCCGCTCCTTTCTTTATTATGCGCTTTCTATTGTGCTTGCCTGCGCGATTTTTCCGCTGGCTTTGAGTTCTGGTCAGGTGAAGGCGGATACTACTGCGCCCTATTCGAAGCCTTTCCATAAGCAGGGTAGAGGTTGGTATCCATCTATTTATTGGTCGACAGGTCGAAACCTGGGTTCTTACTATTTTCCCAATACTGATGGCGAAATGTTCAAGGAACTCGATGATACTGAGTGGGATAAAGAAGCCAATGCACTAGTTTACTTCTATCGGCCGAACAGTCAGTGGGCCTCTGAAGAGCTGGAAGCACCTAGTTATTATATTAATGACGAAATTATCTTTAACCTTCGTGCCGGTAGTTACACTTATGTTGAACTGCCAGCAGGAAGTTATGACTTTACTGTGCGCAAGAGCTTGATGCCGTTATTTGGTTTCGAAGCTTTCGATGATAAAGTGATGATGGCTTTTGATCTTAACTTACAGGCTGATATTGGTATGAATCTGGACGCTGGGTCGATTACCTATATTCGACATTCTGAGGTGTCGCTCCCTGAAATTAGGCACTCTTTAATAGAGCCGGAAGATGAAATGGCAACAGCCGATGTGCAGTTGGTTGAAAGGGAAATGGCGATGAAGGAAATGCCCAAGACTCGCTATTTGACGCATTCGTTTTGGCACCCGACTGACGCTGATAAGGCTCAGGAGGTACTTGATGGCACAATGCAAGAATACGGTTGGTTTACCGTGATTTGGCCGTGGTCGAATAACTTTATGTGGGGCTTCCCGATTTTCTATCTGCCTAGTGATTTGTATCGGGAGTTACGACGAGATAAGCCTTTAACCTTGGAGCAGGAGTTGTACCTGCTTGCGGATGATGTTGATGAATATCTAGCCGCTATTGATGATAAGCGAAAAATAAGGCGAAACTGGTTGGCTCCTTGGCGTGAGCCGAAAATTCAATTGACCTTGAATGAAGAGTTGGAGTTAGATCGTCTCGAAAGAGCAGCGAGAGCAGGTAATATAGCGCCGGCTCCAGTGCCTCGAGAGGAGGAAACGGTCGATGATGGTGAACCGTGGTATGCTTACTTTCAGCTCGAATCTAAAGAAGAGCCTGAGCCTGAACAAAAAGAAATGAGTGAGCAGCGGCGCGAGAATGTGGACCTGATTCGTCAGTCTTTGAATTAGGGCTGGTTGCAAAGTCGCTAAAAATGGGTGGAGTATCTAATTTAATCGGTTGAAAATTAAACTGTTTGTTTGATTTTTCCTCACGTTTTTTCTAGATATGAGACTTGTGAAAATTAATTGCATATTTATGCAAAAAAAAGCTGATTTCTAATTGACAGCTTCTAAGAAATCATTAAGATACGCATCTCAATTGAGTTGGGTGGTTAGCTCAGCTGGGAGAGCATCGCCCTTACAAGGCGAGGGTCACAGGTTCGATCCCTGTACCACCCACCAAATCTTTTTTAGATTTGAAATTGAAATGTAAAGTTTGTTGCGGACCGGTAGTTCAGCTGGTTAGAATACCGGCCTGNCACGCCGGGGGTCGCGGGTTCGAATCCCGTCCGGTCCGCCATTTACACTTCAACTCGATTGCTACCTTGAAAGAGGTGGTTTCTAACAAAGGAGCATCTTAGGTGCTGCGTGACAATGTTAGAATTAGGTCTACCCAAATGGGTGGTTAGCTCAGCTGGGAGAGCATCGCCCTTACAAGGCGAGGGTCACAGGTTCGATCCCTGTACCACCCACCACTACTAGCACTGTTCTTGTGTGAAGGTAGTGAATGTAAGATTTAAAGTATGCGGACCGGTAGTTCAGCTGGTTAGAATACCGGCCTGTCACGCCGGGGGTCGCGGGTTCGAATCCCGTCCGGTCCGCCATTTAAATTTACAGTCCTTAACTCTTACTCATTTCTCAATAAGAAAACCTCAAATTATATACTTCTTGAGATGTCTGACTTATTTCTGTCATATTTCTTCTATACGCTTGCTTTTGAAACAATCAAAAGGAGATAGAAATGAACGAATATGAAGAAGAAGTATTGGATTCCGGATGGCTGGAATATGACGATGAAGAGTTTGAGGACGATGCTGTTGAGATGTAACAGCATTGCCTTCTATATTCCCCTCCAGCTAATTATCCCCGCTTTTATTAATACCACCCACGATAAAACTGCTTGAACTAGACGAATCTACGTCAATCGCTATTCATACCTTAATACCTTCAGTTCATATAGTTTTTTATATCTGTGAAATAGGTCCGGGCAGCGTTACATATCCTTTCTTTTTTAAACGTGTGCTTCCTTGGTTATCAACTAAACTGATTTGTAGTTTTAGATTTATTGGGTGCGCAATTTCTATGCGCATCTTAACGAGGTAGTTATGGGGTTTAGAAAGTCAGATTCATATGAGGCTGTCTTCTTTGTTGAAAATCAGCAAGTAACGAAACATTTGATGTTCTCGGAGTTCGAGGCAATGTTAGACGGCTTGGGTGCTTTACCAGATTACGCTGATCAAGAAGCTAAAGCAGTTTATGCGGTGATTGGCAAGGATGGTACGATCCAGGCGCTGGTATTCTTCATTTTATATTTCGACGAAGATGGCAAGGCTGACGCAAGTTGGAATGTACCAATTGAACGCTTGGCTGAAGTGAGTGGTAGTGGGCCTGATTTAGGTGGCGGGCCAATACGTTTGGCTTGCCGGGGGCAGTGTTCAATTAATTGGCATTTGAACGACCTATGGGATCCTGATATGACGCCCGGGTCGAATGACTTCTTGCGACTCAAGAAAGCGGTCGAGTTGAATAAACTACGCTTTCAATTTGAGAAAGCCGAGCCGGATATCCCAGTTCTTTCACCGAGTGATCCGGTGTTGGATGACTTGGGCTTGGAAACAGAGGTTGAAAAGCGAACCAAGTTGGCTCGTTTGCTTAAGGAGCAGAGGCTAAGAATTCGTACTCTGGAGTCTAGTCGTGAGCAAAATGTTGATTTTGGAGATCGTGAACAGAAAATTATTCTGCATGCTTATAAGAATGAAATTCAAGAGCTTAAGCAAACGAATGAACAGCTTAAGCTGATAAACGAAAAACTAAAGCTCAAGCTAGGTAAGCGAAATGATCAGTTCTTAAAGCTTCAGGATCAGGTCAGTGATCAGTCAGATCTAGTTTCGAAACTGGAGACTCGCTTAAAAGGTGCGTCTGCGGGTGACAAGGAGCGCTTGGAGCGTCAGAAAATGGAGGCTGAACTGGTTCTCCTGAAGGAGCAGTTAGATCGCAAAGATTTAGATCTTGCTTATCGAGAGGAACGTGAGGAGCAGCTGCGATCTGAGCTTGAGGAATTGAGTGAGTCTCGTGGCGCTAGCAGCACCAATGAAGGTATGTTTGACCGCCTGAAAGCGTTGGATGTGGTCTACGTTGCCTACCACCCGGGTGCTGGGCATATCACCATGACGGCGAGTGAAATTCGTGATTATGTTGATAACCCAAACGCTTTCGTAGCGGCAAAATGTTATGTCACGGAGGAGCAGTACCTAGCTTGGTTAGAACACTTTGATCAGCCAATTTGCCAGCATGCCGAAGGCGTAGGTCAAGTTTGCGGAAAGAGTGTAAGCAAGGTTAGCGCACCGGGTGATTTTCAGGAAGGAGTGAGTGACATGTGTGAGAGTCATAAAGGTTATGCTGGCTAATAATAAAACTACTGCTGAGTTGGGTGTGCAATTTGATGTACTACCCGAAGTTCACTCCTTTCCTCTGGAGATTGCGAAAGATCAGCTAGTGACCCTGGACTGTCTGCGTCTCGATAAAGTACATCCTTTTATATCGGGGAACAAATGGTACAAGCTAAAGCATCATTTACTAGCGGCTGTCGCGGCGGGCAAATCACAAATTGTAAGTTTTGGTGGTGCCCACTCAAATCATTTGCATGCCTTGGCTTATGCCGCAAATCAATTGAATCTGGACTCTGTCGGTATTGTTCGAGGTGAACCACACGGCGATTTGACATCTACTCTGCAGGATTGCGAAAAGTGGGGGATGAAGATTCAATGGCTTGATCGTGAAACGTATCGTCACACTGCTTCTAACACTACACCTGATATGTATAAAGAGGCAATGCCCGAAGCCTGGGTTGTTCCTGAAGGTGGTGCAGGTAGACAAGGCACGCTAGGAATCGAAAGTTTATTTAATACCTTGCATCATGCGGGGCAACTTAACTATGACTTGATAGCTTGTGCTGTGGGCTCAGGCGCAACCTTGGCAGGGATTGCTCAGGCAAATATTGGTCGAGCCCAGTGTGTTGGATTTTCTGCACTAAAAAATGCTCACGACCTGGAGCATCGCGTAGAGCGGCAGTTATCAGGTGCCAGTAGGGTTAACCCTTGGAGAATATGTCATCACTATCATTTCGGTGGCTTTGCCAAAATCAATAGTCGTCTGACGGAATTTATTTCTGATGTTTATGATGAGCATGGTTTGGTTCTAGACCCTGTTTATACAGGAAAGATGATGTATGGGCTGGCGGAGTATATTCATCAAGGAAGAATCCAGGCGGGAGCGCGAGTATTAGCTGTTCATACTGGCGGGCTACAGGGCTGGCGTGGATTTGGTGAATCCTATCAGCGTTTCCTGTCTTCATAGACAATCTCATGTTCAAATCTCTGAATTGTCGTGAGAACGGTATTCAGGCTGTAAGTCTGGAGTCTGTTAATTTATTATGTGCTTAGTGTCGGCCGGTGTAGTATTGGCTAATGTAGAGTGCTTCTTGAAGCGATCGTCCTCTCTCATATATATCACGCTATTACATAGTATAAGGGTTAGTTAAGGTATGGATCATTTTCGTAATATCGGTTTGATTGGTCGTATGGGCAGTGCCCAGGTCATAGAAACGATGCGTCGTTTAAGAAAATTTCTGGTTAATGAAGGTTATTATCTAATCATTGAAGAAAATATCGGTGCTTTAATTCCCGGGCATGGTTTGCAGGTTTCCAGTGTCAAAATGATGGGGGAAATGTGTGATCTGGTGATCGTAGTGGGTGGTGATGGAAGTTTGTTGGGGGCTGCTCGAGAGTTAGCTAAATCAAATGTTCCTTTGTTAGGAGTAAACCGTGGCCGATTAGGTTTTT
>NZ_LWGJ01000203.1:0-889 GCF_001635845.1 Oleiphilus sp. HI0132
GAAATACTCGATTCCAGTTTTTGCATGGATTCTGCTGTAAGAACATAAAAGGGAACGTTAAGCTCGCTGAGAGCGCCAGAGAGTATTTCTAGTTGGCGCAGGATAAGAGATCGTTTAGCTGGCGACTCATTGTGGGCATCCCAGGTTTCTTCAGATATCACATAAACAGCAATGCTAGGCCCGGATGACATGGCAGCCGAAAGCGCCGGGTTATCATAAACCCTTAGATCACTTCTAAACCAGATTAGGTTGAGTAAATGTTCTTGCGTCATCTTATATTATCCCTTTTTGTTGCTATTTTATGTTGCCAATATCTTATACTACGAACCTTGTATATCATACGCAGGCCGAATGAAATTAGATCTGTTTTGCTACCGATATGCCACTTAAATAGGCGCACTCAAGTCCGTGGCGGGATTGATTCGTGGCAAGATAGTCTCCACTGAGGTGTATTTTTTCACTACATGTAAGGTAGTTCTCTTTATTGTCGATGGGGGTATTACTCGGCAGAGAATATAGCCAGCGATGTAAGTGTGAAACGATGATATCTATTTTTTGTTCGCATAGTGCTTCGAACTCACTCAATAGATAGCTTTCAACGCGTGTTCGTTCCCAATTAATTGTTTCTTGGCTCCACTCTTCGCCAGCTTGGACTTGATAGTACTGCACTGAATCGTCTGGCTTAGCACCTCGTTTAACGTGCTCTGGCGAAATTGACTTAATATTTGGGTGCTGTGCAGAATCTATTTTTAGTTCTGTACTGCTACGAACGGCCAAGAGAAGTACCCATTGTGGTTCCATTTTAATGTGCTCGATTAGAGGGCAGAGACTATTGCCTTTGGGTAATAGGTCGTAAGTTTGTTGAGGTGGCGTTGCGATTACAATGTGC
>NZ_LWGJ01000204.1:0-1193 GCF_001635845.1 Oleiphilus sp. HI0132
CTCTTGAGTTCGTAAGTGGGAAAGAATTAATTGATCGTCGGGGGCTAATTGCTGCGCTGCTTTTAAGGCGTTCACTGCTAAAGATTGAACTTGGGTGATCAGTACGTAGCTTTCATCAATTTTTAATAAAAGTGAGGTGTAGCTTAATAGCTCATCAGCTTGTTGCCTTAGTTTGTTAATGCGAAGCTTGCGCTTTTTCATTGCTTGTTGGCGGCTATAACTTATGCCACTGGCAACCATTGAGATAACAATGATGGAGGCTATCAAAGATATTATAAGTGTACTATTCATGTGGACTATGTTTCAGGCTTTATTCCCTTTAAGTGTAGCAAAGGCTTTAAAAATGCTAGCTAGTTTGTTCAAAAATCAGAAAAAAACATTGCAATGACTTGACCCTTTAGCTACAAATCAATATATATGTCGCCTTATATATTCAACTTATTCTCACGTTTGTTCTTTTTAGGGTATGTTTTGCTGAAAAAATATACAGCTAGATTGCAGCGTATGAGCAACCACTTTAGTTTGGAGTTTTATGGGTAAGTCCCTCGTTATTGTCGAGTCACCAGCAAAAGCTAAGACAATTAATAAATACCTCGGTTCTGATTACATCGTAAAGTCCAGTGTGGGGCATATTCGTGATTTGCCTACCTCGGGGGGGGGGTCTACCAGTACGCCTCAAGAGCGTGCTAAACAGGCTGCTGCTACACGTAAGATGAGCCCGGAAGAAAAAGCGGTTCATAAAGCGCGTAAAGCCAAGGAACAGCTAATTGCCCGTATGGGGATCGACCCGGAAAATGACTGGGAAGCACGCTATGAAGTGCTGCCTGGTAAAGAAAAGGTTGTTACCGAACTCAAGAAGCTCGCTAAGAATGCCGATCAAATCTTTCTCGCAACCGATTTGGATAGAGAGGGAGAAGCCATTGCTTGGCACTTAAAAGAAGCAATTGGTGGCGATGATGAACGCTATAAGCGCGTTGTCTTTAATGAGATTACCAAGAAGGCAATTCAAGGAGCTTTTGAAGTGCCGGCAGAATTGGATCAATCTCGCGTTGATGCTCAACAAGCCCGCCGTTTTCTGGATCGGGTGGTTGGCTTTATGGTTTCACCTTTGCTTTGGGCGAAGGTGGCACGAGGACTTTCAGCCGGTCGTGTACAGTCTGTTGCTGTACGCCTGATTGTTGAGCGTGAGAAAG
>NZ_LWGJ01000205.1:0-1090 GCF_001635845.1 Oleiphilus sp. HI0132
GCGGCCACTTTGAATAGGAATACTTTTATGGCGTCACTGATCTTTTTGTCACCGGATATAGGGCTTAGCTTGATTCCCAGTCTCCTCTTAACTAATTCATTAAAGCGCAAGGCTAAGCCTTTCTTCTGAGTTTCTTTCGTGTTGAAGATAATTGATACTGAGGCTGAAACTTCATCGCATGTTTTTACCCAGTGTGGTGCTAAATAGGGAATATGAGCGCCTTCACCTGGCTTAATAAAAGTTTTTGTTGAGGTGTTAACAAATTCGTCCCGTAAGCTTGGTGCTACTTTATGGGTTTTGGCTACAAATGTTTCCAGTTCATCATCACTAATTTGTTCTTTATTCCAGGGTTCCCACGTATAGACTTCTTTAGTGCCCGTAAGTTGCATAAGGAAAGTGCTATACCGGTCGATGTGATAAGGCGTTGTGCCATTTGGTGACGTGATAAATAGATAGAGTGTTGAGTCAGTAATTTCTGTACCTAGTTCTTGGGCAAGTTGTTCAAGGTCGTTCTTTAGCCCTGTAAATAGCTCTTTATATTGTTCGTCAATTTCAGGACTTCTAACCATCACAAAAGAGTCTGAAGTCGCCAGATTTTCCAGTGCGTGCTCTAATGAGCATTCTATTTTATGTTCTTTATGAGCTGTATCAAGATTTGCATTGATGTCGACTTTACTAGAGCTGGCATACACGTGCTCCGGGGGAAGTCTGAGGACTAACTCAGATAGACTATCAAGTGATGCTAGAGGTGTCTCCTACAGACTGGTTAAATTTGAATGACCTTTTGTTGAAGTCGGAGAACTGCTGTTCTTGATCTAGTTTTATGTATTTATACATTTTGCATTCCTTTTTCTCTAGTACTCTTAGTGGAAGAGCTTGTGCGGCTAGCTATTTCTTGAAAATCTACTTATTCACTCGTTTTTTGATAACACGGGCAGAATCACACGCAGTATTTCTTCTTCGGATAAAGGGCTTAATTGAAGCTTAAAACCTTGGTTAAGTTGTTCGATCAGGTTATTTAACCAAAAGCCGTTGTAGACTGTTCCAGCATGATAGTCGGCCAATATCAGGTTGCTAGGGTGATCGCCTT
>NZ_LWGJ01000206.1:0-853 GCF_001635845.1 Oleiphilus sp. HI0132
GCGCATAAGCCTCTAAAATTTTCCGATAAACAGCAGTTTGCTCATCTTCGGTTGGAAATGTTTCATGCAGCATAAAAGGAATTTCAGAACGGTATAAGCCTACTCCTTCTGCGCCTCTCTCTAGCCCTGGAGATAAATCGGCAAGCAAACCTGTATTCGCATAAAGATTGATACGATAACCATCACTGGTCTCGGCGGGCTTATCCTTAAGCTTATCAAGCCCTGACATCAATCGGTTTTCTTGTACTGCCAGCCTTTGATATTCCTGCTGCATTTGAGGCGAGGCATTAAAAATGACCTGCGCTCTATAACCATCCATGACAGCAACACTACCCTCAACCTTTGACCAATTAAGATCACCGACACCCATGATTGCGGTAATGCCGAGAGCACTGGCCAGAACGGCCGCATGAGATAAAACCGAGCCATCCACGCATACCAAGCCAACCAAATTTTGATTCGCATATTCAGCAATATCGGCGATGCTTAAATTCTTTGAAAGCAGAATAAAGGGTTCATTTGGCAGCTGGACATTAAAGTCATGCGCATTAATGCTGGCATAGATACGCAAACCCAAATGACGGATATCTTCTGATCGAGCACGTAAGTATGGATCATCCATCGACTCAAACTGCTTGGCATGGCGGTCAATAACGAGCTTCAAAGCGTAAGAAGCACAATAGCCCTCTTGGATTAGCGTCTCTGTATCGACAACGATGGCATCATTCTCAAGCAACATCAGGTATACACCAAACAAAGCCTGAACCTCTTGAGTTAAAGATGAAGCCAGCTTGTCTTCACCTGCTTCGATCTCGAGCTTGACAGATGCAATCGCGTCACGAAAAGACCTGAT
>NZ_LWGJ01000207.1:0-894 GCF_001635845.1 Oleiphilus sp. HI0132
CAGAATCTGTACCACCTGTACTGCCAGAATCTGTACCACCTGTACTGCCAGAATCTGTACCACCTGTGCTGCCAGAATCTGTACCACCTGTGCTGCCAGAATCTGTACCACCTGTGCTGCCGGAATCTGTACCACCTGTGCTGCCGGAATCTGTACCACCTGTNCTGCCAGAATCCGTACCACCTGTACTAACTATTCGAGCCACAAATAAACCTGGAGCCAGTGGTAAACTTTGTGCTGGAGTCACAACCTCTACGCCACTTTGCTCTGCAACCCACTGCCATGTACGAACAGAGTTAGAACGATGCTGCCAATTGAAAAGCCTATAAACATTGCTAAAGACCTCTGCGCAGTTCGGGTTTACCCAGCCTTCGATAATCTTACCGATTCGAGTAGAAAGCTGAACCTTTTTAGCCTCATCGGTTTCAAAGTAGTAACCTGCACCGAGAGTCAAAACTGTTTCAATATTATGTGTATCAGAGTAATAGGGCCACCAGTCATCACTAATCCGAGATGATAACGGGGCATGAGCACTCGCCATGTAAACTAAGTCTGTTTCGGCACCGGTAGTATTACAGCTCTTAGTTTTATTATACCCGGTAAAACCCTCCTTCCTTACATACTGTCCTAGCTCTGAATTGTAATTCGAGGTAAAGCCATAATTTTCAACTGCAGACGCGATGCGTCTTAGCATTTCTGGCGCATCGGTATTTCCTGTTATCCAGTAAGCTTGCCAGAGGAAATCTACGATATTCTCAGTCATCCATGCTGAGAAGCCTCTAGAGCTACTATCACCTAATGGTGCACTCCCCTCATTATGCACACCTTCGTGAACATCGATATTATGAGTAAAGCCACCACTTTTCGGTGTCCAACCATTTTCTACATCCCAGG